>SVQW01000013.1 GCA_015065085.1 Oscillospiraceae bacterium
AAATAGAAAGAGAGCGAACTGAACAGGTCAATTCGCTCTCAAATCTACCGAAATATGGGCTTTTTCCGCTATATTTAGCTGAGTGTTGAGGACTTTGAGGTGTAGGTATCATCAATTTACTTATGTTTTCGTAAACGACCCGACTCGCGGATATGGGATATTTATTGAAAACATGCTCTCCGAGGCAGGGAAAATTAAATAGCAGGAATCATATATAAAAGAGTACGGTGCTATGTTACGCAAAAAACACGGCGAAGAAACAGCTATAAGGTCGGCTTATGGAATTTTTATTGAAAATATGTTAGCTAAGCTACAAAAAGCCCAATAATCCCCTGCTTATATTTGTACAGGCAGGGAATACAAGAAATGCACCGTTTTTCAATAAAAAGTTGAAAACGGTGCATTTTGTTTTGAGAAAAGCCCGGTGTAAATTTACATATCTGTGTTCTTCCGAATAATGAAATTAAAAAGTGGAGAATCTTACAGAATCACTCTGTAAATTGGTATTTCCTTCGGTATGCCCGTGGGGTTATGCCGTAGGCTCCCTTGAATACACGAATAAAATAATTGGTGTCAGGAATACCGACCTCATATGCGACATGCGATATCGGAGCTGTGGTGGTCTCAAGCTTTCTGGCGGCTAACTCCAGCCGTTCTTTTTTTATATGCTCCATTATACCTGTGCCAAATTCGCTCACCGATATCTTATAAAGCTTGGAACGTGATATAAAAAATTTGTGGCAGAGAAGCTCCGATGAAAGCTCTTCGGAAAGGTGGGCATTTATATAGTCCCGAAGCTGTGCGGCAAGAATGTCGGGCATTTGTTTAATTATTTCGCTTGTATAAAGGTAACCTGCGCACATTGACATTATCTCAAGTGCCGACGAGAGATATTCGGGTGTTGCACGCTTTATTGCCGCAAGTTTATCAAGGAAATTTGTTTTGTCAAAGCCGAAATCCTCGGCGGCTTGAACAGCCCAATCATATGCTGCTTTTTCGTCCTCGCCGCAAAGCACCTGCCCGAAAAGCAAATATCCGATGATAACACCGTTGGCGATTATAGGCGCGATGGCTTCGGTTATGTGCATATGGCATTTGTAGATGTACGGACGGCGTGTGGCATCACACACATCAAATCCCGTATTGTCGCAGCCAAGGCAACGCTTTTTAAGCGCCGGGGCGCAACGCACAACAGTGCAGTATGGCTCGAATGTTTCCGGATATGTGGTGATAATACGTCGTTCGCTGTCATACATAACGATCTTGATGCCTGTAACGTTGTAAAAATGTTCGAGAGCTTTGTTAAGCTCGTTTTTTGATACCGAAAGCATTGCTCCACCTCCGAATTTATTGTAACACACATCAAGCTGTTAGTCAATATGTAAACACAAAAATGCTATTTTATAAAGCGTTTGTGTCTTTTACTTCGGATAATACATGTGATACAATAAGGGCAAGTAAATTATTATGGAGGTAGTTGTTATGACCAATATCAGAAAACTTCTCACTGAAGGCGAAGGAGTGCTTCGTCTTGCACCCACATGGGTACCACGTTCATTCTGCCGTCCCGCAAAGCGACTGAAGCTCCATCCCGACGATTACTACGCACTCGGTGCGGCTCGCGGCGGCATTGACGAGCGCTGGTTCGCGTCCACAACTCACGCGGATAACGGTCCCGATACTCCCGCGGATGAAGGACTTTCCTACATCGTTTCAAAAGACGGAAATGAGCGCATTCTCCTTCGTGATGCCGTATCCGAGCTTAAAGGCAAGATCATCGGCGATGAGCTTTGGAACAAGTACGGCAAATGGCCCATGTTCTCGAAGTTTTTCGACAACCTGGGACCGCTTCCGCATCACATCCATCACCGTGACGGACACGCGGCAAGAGTCGGTGAGGCAGGCAAACCCGAAATGTACTTCTTCCCCTCGCAGATGAACAATTACGAGGGTGAGTTCGGCTACACCTTCTTCGGTCTGCGCCCCGAAACCACCAAGGAAAAATTAAAGGAAGCGCTGATGAATTTTACCAAGGGCGACAATCACATTCTCGACCTTTCGCAGGCATATAAGATAACCCTTGACACAGGCTGGGACGTTCCTCCGGGAGTTCTTCATGCGCCCGCCAGCCTTTGTACCTACGAGCCCCAGTTTGCAAGCGATGTTTATGCTATGTATCAGTCGGTACTTTACGGCGGACACACGGTTTCCGAGGAGCTTTTGTGGAAAAATTGTCCTCCGGAGGAGCGCGGCAATTTCGATTACCTTGTAGATGTGGTGGATTTTGAGAAGAATACCGACCCGTATTTTTCCAAGAATCGCTTCATGAAACCCCGCGTTATTACCGATAATGCCGACTACACCGAGGAATGGATATGCTACAAATGCGAGGTAGCATCAGCAAAAAGACTTACAGTGCATCCGGGCAAGACCGCAGTAATAAAGGATGCGGCGGCATACGGATTTATTCTTGTCGAAGGTCGCGGAAGATTTGGTAATTGGGATATCGAAACTCCCACACTCATCCGCTACGGCGAGCTTACGAATGACGAGTTCTTCGTTACCGAGAAGGCGGCAAAGGAAGGTATTACAATCACCAACACCTCCGATACCGAGCCCCTTGTGATGCTTAAGCATTTTGCGGAAAACCCCGAACTTTGTATAGATGAAGCCTAAAATAAATTCGGGCAAATTTTTGTGGTTTATATTTCACCATGCAAAAGGTTTTAATGCGTAAACCACCCACAATTTCTAAGAAAGGGAGCTTTTGATTTGCAAAAGTAAATACTGAATTATGTGGTATAAAAACTGTTACAGACGCAATCTCGTTGATATGCATATCGAGGATTGGGACGAAAGATTTCTTAGTCAGTTCGATCCCGAAGATTACGTCAGAAATCTGAAAACCGCTCATATTCAAGCGGCAATGCTGTATTTCCACTCTCACGCAGGACACTGCTACTTCCCCACAAAGGTGGGTCATATGCACTCCGCGTTCAAGGGACGCGAGGATATGATGAAGCGGGTAGTTGATCTCTGTCATGCCGAGGGCATCAAGGTCATCGGTTACTACAGCCTTATCTTCAACACATACGAGGAGGATAATCACCCGGAATGGCGTATGATCCAGCACCATAGCGGCAAGTCCATCCATGAGGAAGGAAGCAGGTATGGTCTTTGCTGTCCTAACAACCCTGAGTATTTAGAGTTCGTCAAAGCACAAATAAAGGAAATGGCGGAATATTTCACAGTTGACGGAATGTTCTACGATATGCTGTTTTATTCTTATGTATGCGACTGCGATGCCTGCCGTGCGAAATACAAGGAACAATCCGGCAAGGAGCTGCCAAACGGCCAGGTTCCGGCATTGGATTGGAATTCACCCGTGTGGATGGAATTTCATCGTATGCGTGTCAGATGGATGGGCGAATTTGCCCACACTATCACCGAATACACCAAAGAATTAATGCCCGGCGTAACGGTAGAGCATAACTGCGCAGCTGCTATTTCAATGCCTGCAGCCAACTGCAACACCGAGCTTGTGGTACAGGAATGTGACTACGTCGGCGGTGATTTGTCCGGTGATAATTACTATCACTCATTTGCGGCGAAATATTACTATACCGCCACCCCAAATCAGCCGTTTGAGTATATGGTCAGCAGATGCGATAAATCTCTTAAGGCTCACACAAATTCCAAGGCAGTAGAGCAGCTTATCCACGAAACACTGTTGCCCACCGCTCATCACGGAGCTTCCTTAATCATCGATGCGATAGATCCCGTAGGTACGCTGAACAAAAAAGGTTTTGAGCTTGTGGGACGTGTGTTTGAGCACCAGATGCCTTACGAAAAATATTTTTCGGGTGATCTTTTGGCTGAGGTCGGTGTATATTACAGCGAGCGTGGAAACTACAATAAGTTGGATCAGGATTTCGATCCAAAGTCGGCATCGGTCAACATTATGCGCAATCTTATTGAGTCAAACGTGCCTGCAGGCGTTGTTACAAATCACACAACACACAAACTTGACGGCTATAAGGCAGTGCTTGCTCCGTGTATCACCGAAATATCGGACAAAAACCGTGAGCATCTGAAGGCCTTTGTCGAAAACGGCGGTGTGCTCTATATTTCTGGTGCGCAGGACGAAGAGCTTCTTGAAATGCTTCTTGGCGCAAAGCTTAAGGGCTATACCGAGCATAACTTCACATATCTGGCACCTACCAATGCAGGAAAGGCATACTTCGGCGATTTTGACGAAAAGTATCCGTTCCCCATCCAAGCAAGGCTGCCAATACTCGAGGTTTCGGACGTTGAGGTACTTGCCACGGTAACACTTCCGTTTACAAACCCCAATGAGCGCAGATTTGCGTCCATCCATTCAAACCCTCCGGGTATCGCTACCGATATGCCCGGTTTAATCCGCAAAAAGCTGGGTAAAGGTACAGTTGTTTGGTCTGCGGCAGTAATTGAATGTGATGACCGCCGTGCTCACAGACGTCTGCTTCGTAATTTACTTGACGGCGCTATCGGATATGAAACATTGACAGTTCGTTCCGATGCACCGCGTCAGGTAGAGCTTGTAACCTTCAAACGTGAAAACGATATACTCATAAGCACCATTGACCTTATGTGTACCGATGAGCTGCTTCCCGTACGCAGTTTCGGTATTGATGTACGTTGTGACAAGCCTCGTCGTGTGGTAAAGCTTGGCGGCAAGGATTCTGTCGATACCGAGATACCCTTCGAATACCGCGAGGGTAGAGTGTACTTTAAGGTGGACGAGCTTGTTATGTTTGATATGTTTATGATCGAATTTTGATGTATCAGTATTGACAAGTCGATTTAACCATGCTATTTTAAGTGTAAAAAAACGCTGAAAATATCCCCCCGTTTCACTGATGTGACCCCAAAAAGTTAGACTTTTAATAGTGTAGTAGTTTTATGACTGCTACACTATTTTTGTATACCGAAAATCCTTTTCACACGAAAAAAGCACTTGCTTTCGCAAGTGCTTTTCTGAGCTGCGGGAGAAGGATTTGAACCCTCACAAACAGAGTCAGAGTCTGTCGTGCTGCCATTACACAATCCCGCAATGTTTTCGACTTGATTATTATATCACAATCAAGTCGGTTTGTCAATAGTTTTTTTGAAAAAAATGTGTGTTTTTGAAAATTATTTTCGTATACCCGCAATTCTTTCCAGATGCTCCATTGTTTTGGCATCCGGCTCGGCAAGATGTCCGAACGGAAAAACGATATTCATTTTATCGTACTTTACCTGACAAATCTTTCTAAAAGGCAAAAGCTCGATTTTGTCAACGCATTTATGAGCGTCGGCAATTTTTTTCAGCCTCAGAATATTTTCTTCATTATCCGTAACGGTAGGAATAACAACCTGCCTGAGTGTGGTGGGAATGGAGCTTTGCTCAAGGTAAGTGAGAAAATCCAGCACCCTATGCATTTCACAGCCCGTGTTGTTGCGGTACAAATCACCGTCTGTATATTTTATATCCAGAAGTACACGATCGCATACATCAAGAAGCGATTTTATTTTGTCGTCCAGCACGCTTCCTGCCGTATCAATACAGGTGTTCACACCTGCCTCACGGCACAGCAAAAACAGCTCACGTGCAAACTGTGCCTGCAGAAGCGGTTCTCCGCCCGACAGTGTGATACCGCCTTTTTTTCCGAAGTAAACACGGAAATTCAGCATTTTTTCGAAAATTTCCTGCGGAGTATATTCATCTCCGCCATCATGAGACCAGGTGTCGGGGTTATGACAGCATTTACAACGCATATCACAGCCCTGCATAAACACTACATATCTTACTCCCGGTCCGTCCAGAGTTCCCAGGCTCTGAATGGAATGAACCTTACCCTTTATCATATGCTTTCGTGGAAGGTACGGCTGATAACCTCACGTTGCTGCTCGCGTGAGAGCTTGTTGAAGTTAACAGCGTAGCCCGAAACACGGATGGTAAGATTCGGGTAAAGCTCAGGCTCCTCATACGCTTTCATGAGTGTTTCACGATTAAGAACGTTTACGTTTATGTGGTGCGCCTTTTTTGCAAAATATCCGTCCAGAATGGAAACAAGATTTTCTATGCGCTCTTCCTCAGTTCTGCCCAATGCCTGGGGAGTAACCGAGAAGGTGTTGGAAATTCCGTCACGGCAGTCGTCATAGCTGATTTTGGCAATAGAGTTAAGTGACGCAAGTGCACCGTTTTCCTCGCGGTTGTGCATGGGATTTGCACCGGGTGCAAATGGTGCGCCCGCCTTACGTCCGTCGGGAGTAGCACCTGTATTCTTGCCGTACATAACGTTAGAGGTAATGGTGAGTACGGAAAGAGTGTGTATCGCACTGCGATAGGTGCCTGTTTTTCGAAGCTCGGTAATGACCTTGTGCGCCATATCCTTGGCAATAACGTCAACGCGGTCGTCATCGTTTCCGTACTTGGGGAAGCTTCCGTTTGTTTCAAAATCAACAATGAAGCCGTTTTCGTCCTTTACGGGATGAACATTGGCAAACTTAATTGCACTCAAAGAGTCGGCAACCACAGAAAGTCCCGCAATTCCGAACGCCATGAAGCGCTCCACATCGGTATCATGAAGTGCCATCTGGGTTCTTTCGTAGGCGTATTTATCATGCATGAAGTGTATAACATTCATTGTGTTTACATAAAGGTGGCTGAGCCATGCAATATATATGTCAAAGCGCTCCATAACAGCGGAGTATTCAAGCTTTTCCACATCCATTACCGGCATCTGAGGTCCTATATGCATATTGCTGGTGGTGTCATAACCGCCGTTAATGGCGATAAGAAGCAGCTTTGCAAGGTTGCAACGCGCACCGAAGAACTGCATCTGCTTACCCAGCTTCATTGCAGAAACACAGCATGCAATGGCATAATCATCGCCGTAAATGGGGCGCATTAAGTCATCGTTCTCGTACTGGATGGAGTCGGTATCGGCAGAAACCTTGGCGCAGTAATTCTTAAAGCCCTCGGGCAGCTGAGTAGACCACAGAATTGTAAGGTTAGGCTCGGGAGAGGAGCCGAGAGTATAAAGAGTGTGAAGCATACGGAAGCAGTTCTTGGTTACAAGGGTTCTGCCGTCCTCGCCCATACCACCCACTGCCTCGGTTATCCACATGGGGTCGCCGCCGAACAGCTCGTTATACTCGGGCGTTCTGAGATGACGCGCAATACGCAGCTTGAGAACGAAATCGTCCATAAGCTCCTGTGCTCCCTCTTCGGTGAGAGTGCCGTTTTCAATATCGCGCTCTATATAAATGTCAAAGAATGTGCTTACTCTGCCCAGAGACATGGCGGCGCCGTTCTGTTCCTTGATTGCCGCAAGATATGCGAAATATGTCCACTGGATAGCCTCGCGTGCATTCTTTGCAGGCTCGCTTATGTCGTAGCCGTACATCGCCGCCATTTCCTTCATGAGACCCAGGAAGGAAATCTGCTTGTAAAGCTCTTCATCCAGTCTTATTTTAACACTGTCAAATGAGCCGTCGGAAAGCTTGCTCTTATCTTTCTTTTTCTCCTCAATAAGACGGTCAACACCGTAAAGTGCAACACGGCGGTAGTCGCCTATGATACGTCCTCTGCCGTAAGCATCGGGAAGACCTGTTATTACATGGCACTTACGCGCCTGACGCATTTCATCCGTATATGCACGGAAAACGCCCTCATTATGAGTTGTACGGTAACGGAATTCCTCCTCTACCTTACTGCTCAGCTTATAGCCGTATGCCTCGCACGCCTGACGTACCATTCTCATACCGCCGAATGGGTTGACACCTCTTTTGAGAGGGCGGTTGGTCTGCATACCTACAATAAGCTCGTTTTCTTTGTCTATATATCCGGGGGAATAGCTGGTAAGAGAGGATACGGTAGCAGTATCTATATCCAGAACTCCGCCGTACTGACGTTCAAGTGTGAAAAGAGACTCCACCTTTTTGCGAATGCCCTCGGTACGAGGTGTAGCATTTGCCAAAAAGCCGTGGTCGCCTTTATATTCTTTATAGTTAAGCTGAATGAAGTCGCGTACATTAATTTCATCCTGCCAAACGCCTTTTTTAAATCCGTCCCAATTCTTATGTTCCATAGCCGTTCCTCCTGTATTTCTATTATTCGCGGGCACTTCAATAATGTGCTGTATATCCGACAGACCGCCCGAAACTCACTTAAAATCCGATGATATAACATTATACTACAAATATTGTATTTTGTCAATCGCAGATGTGAAAAAATTAACACACTTTTCATGTCATTTTTAGTGTATATCAGCGGAACAATTCCTATCCGTTTTCGTCCTATAATAAAAAGAGAGCTTGAGGTGTAAAATATGAAAAAGAAGATAAAGAATACTCTGTTGTATACCTTTCTTTTTGCGCTGATACTGTTTATGCTGGGTGCGGCAGTAAATATATTCATGATGGCATGGGCACAGAAATATATTATCACCCACAATAATCTTGACGCCTTGCCCGAAGATTTCACGCCCGACTGCATACTGGTTCTCGGAGCAAAGGTTATCGACGACAACACCATGAGTAAAATCCTTTCTGACCGTGTGGATGCGGGGCTTATGGTTTATGAGCATTATTCCGGAAATGTGCCCCTGCTTCTCAGCGGAGGAGACAAACCGGGGCAGAACGAAATAAACGCCATGTCGGTATATGCGTTTGCCAAAGGCGCAAAGGAAGATTTGGTACTCACCGACGGCAAAGGGGTGAATACCCGTGCCTCGATGGCAAGAGCAAAAGAAATTTTCAACGCAAAGAAAATGATTGTGGTCACACAGGATTTCCACATGGCGCGTTCCTTGTTCCTCGCCCGGAGTATGGGGCTTGAAGCTTACGGTGTAACCTCCGATTTCCGCATGTATTACCCGAGAAATTACATACGCGAGTACTTTGCGAGAATAAAGGATATGCTGCTTGTAATGTCAGGAAACATTTAAAAAAGCTCAGTGCCGGCTTAACGTCGGCACTGAGCTTTTTGTTTTATGCTCTTGTTACAAGCACCTCAAAATCGCCCTCAAGAATAAATTCACCACATCCTTTGGGTGCGAGAATGCTTGAATATTTTTCAATGCTGTGAGTATATTCACCGTATTTTATTTTTCCGATGCCATCCAGTACAAGTATATGTGTCATTTCCCTGCCGTCAAAGCCGGCAGCACCCTTTAAGCTGTGCTTTTCGGTAGTAAAGAAGTCACACTTTGCAATAACCGGGGCAGTGCACTCGTATGTACTCACCGCATTCGGCTTGGTGCAGGCAAGAGCGTCCTCAATGTGAAGCTGACGCTTGTTTCCGTCCTTATCCACACGGTCGTAATCATACAGACGGTAGGTAGTATCGGAATTCTGCTGAATTTCAGCGATAAGTATACCGGCACCGATAGCGTGCACCATTCCTGCGGGAATAAAATAGCACTCCCCTGCCTTTACGTCCACATAGTTAAGAACATCAGCCGTCTTGCCGTCCTTTACCGCTTTGGCAAGCGCCTCGCTGTCCGCACCTTTTTTCAGTCCGTAAACAAGCTGAGCACCCGGCTGCGCTTCAACAATATACCACATTTCGGTCTTTCCGTAAGGCTCGCCTTTTTTATGTGCGTATTCATCATCGGGATGAACCTGCACAGAAAGAGGTGTATTGGCATCGATAAGCTTTATGAGCAGAGGAAAATTTTCCGATGCGTCGCGGTATTCCTCTATTTCGCCCAGCGTTTTTCCCGCATAAGGCTCATTCACCGCCTGAGAGTTGTCGTTGGGACGCACGGAAAGCATCCATGCCTCCGACACGGAATAATCCACTCCGTAATATTCGGAGAGCTTTTTACCCGCCCACACAGCAGTTTTGAAAATGGGTTTTGTTACAATAGGAAACATATTTTCATCATCCTTTACAAATTTGACTTGAATTTTGGCGTATAATGTATTATAATATCAAATAAATATTATTTTTAAGGAAATTATTATGGCTCTGAAACATAAAAACAAAACTAAAAAGAAGCTTACCATTGCCGCCATAGCCTCGGTCATACTTATTCCGATGCTGGTGCTTTTGTTTGTTATAATTAATTTTCATCCCGGAAAAATCAGTGCGGACAATATTGTTGCCATCACGGTAACCTCTCCGGAAAACAAGAACTTTACATATTACGATATTGAATCCTTCAAACTGTACGCGGACATTTTTGAAAAATCGGCAGTTATTGAAACACCTGCACACGAAATGTCCAGCTACAAGGTGTTCAGACTGGATATAGACCGCAAAAGCGATGATATATCCTGTGAAATACTTCTGACCGATTCACCCGATGATTGTCTCTTGCGCATTGCAACACAAAAGCAGACGGTTTACAAAAATATTCTGCCCGAATATGCCTCAATTCTCCTGACAGACGAAAACTATTCCACGGCATACACATACTATATGCCGCCAACAGCCGAAATTACGGTATCGGGCAAAACAGAAAACATCGCTCCCTTTGAAATGAGCTGGAATTACCGCAAATGCGACGGCAATTTCCGTTCATCGGATGTAATGCACTTCACTTCCGCAAAAATACCGCTTTACGATTATTCGCCCGACGGCAGTACAGTAGAAATTGAGTTTGAGCTTGTTCCGGATGCAGTGTCGGTGCAGATATTTGACGGTGCCGACTCGGTTTACAGCGGAAAATACGGCTCGGAGGAATATAAAAGCTTCACCTACAACAGAAAAACCAAACTGGAATACATCTTCACTGCCGAATGGTATGAAAGCTCCTCGGCAAGATATCACGGAAAAGCAATCTACAAGGCAGATGTGAACTACATTCTTACACCGGTAGGTCTTGCCTCTTCCACAAGGCTTGAAAACGGCGAATTTACCGTACTGAGTATATATAACACCGCCCGTGACGAACAGCTTACACTTGAAAACGGAACCGCCGAATTTTACGAAAACGACGGTGTGAAGCTGATGTACTGTTCCGACTCAAATAAAGATACGCAACAGCAGATAACACTAACCGTCACCGACCAAAGCGGAAACAAAATAACCCAGTTTGTCCAGACAGAGCCTGTAAAAAGCACTCTCGCCTTTGAGCTTCACGAAAGTATTCCCGACCAGCTTTATACAGCTGATTACGCCACCCCCTCGCCCTCGCTGAAAAAGGTACTTGAAGCCGTTTCGGTAAGCGACGGAAAAATGTGGAACGAAAAATTCGAGCAGCCTGTTGAATACACCGATGCGCTCATAAGCTTCGGCACTCCTTTAACAAAAAACGGAGAAAACACAGGTTATTCCTGCTTCATACTTGCAAAATCCGACACACAGGACGTAAAAAGCATGGGTAACGGCAAAGCAGTGTTTGCGGGTGAACTGGGAGACTACGGTAAAACAATAATCATCGACCACGGAATAGGTATTTTCACTTTCTATTCAAATCTCGACAGTCTCTGTGTTTCTTCGGGCGATTTCGTCAGCAAATCGGACGTTATAGCAAAACTCAACATTCAGTCGGGAGCGGCGTTGCAGTACGGAGTACTTGCAGGCGGACGCTTTGTTGACCCGCAAAAGCTCAATACATGTCTGGAAGCCGCAGGTTTAGTGTAAATTATACCACTTTTTCAAAATATTTTCAAGAGGTAATGTAAATGAAAATCGCACGATATACATATAATGGTGAGACACATACCGGTATTATACGAGACGGCATGATATACCGTCTGACGGGAGACATATACAGCGATGATTTTTCTGCTGTTTCCGACGGCATACCGATGGACTGCGTTAAGCTTGAAATTCCCAGTGTACCTACAAAAATAGTAGCCGTGGGCAAAAATTACAGCGAGCACATAAAGGAAATGGGCGGTCCCGTACCCGAAACGCCCATACTTTTCATAAAACCCTCCTCAAGTCTGACGGCTCATGAGGGTGATATTGTTTTTCCCGAAGCCTCCCAAAGAGTTGACCATGAGGCGGAGCTTTGCTTTATAGTCAAAAAGACGGCAAAAAAAGTAAAAAAAGAGAACTGGAAGGAGTACATACTGGGTTACTCCTGCCTTAACGACGTCACCGCCCGCGACATTCAGAAAAAGGACGGGCAGTGGACACGCGCAAAGGGATATGACACCTTTGCACCCTTCGGCCCCTGGATGGAAACCGAAATCGACCCCAACAATGTTACCGTCACCGCAAGAGTAAACGGCGAGGTGCGTCAGTGCGCTTCCACAAGTCTTTTCCTTTACAACATAGGTGAGCTTTTGGAATTTATCACTGACGGCATGACGCTTTTTGCGGGCGATGTTGTTACAACAGGTACTCCCTCGGGCATATCTGCCATGCAAAAGGGTGATGTGGTAGAGGTAGAGGTAGAGGGTATAGGAATTCTCAGAAACTACTGCAAATAATTCTTTACGGCTTTAACAAAAACTGCAAGACTCAAATGAGTCTTGCAGTTTTTTATTATCCGTTTTGCATTGCATCAAGCACCGGTGAGGGTACAAAGCCTGAAACATCCTTGTGATAGTAGTAGAGCTCTTTAACCATCGAGGATGACACCGCAACATTTTCGGCACGGAAGTATACATATTCAAGTGCGGGATTTATCAGTTTGTTAATTTCCGCAATGTTTTCCTCGTAGTTGTAGTCAAGATTGTTTCTCAATCCGCGTATCATGTAATCGATTTTATTAAATCGGGTATATTCGGCAACAAGACCGTCATGAACAATAACCTTGCAGTTGGTTATGTTTCTGTCTGAAAGCGTCTTTTCAATAGCGGTTTTCATTTTTTCACTGCTGTACGCCCTTTTTTTATTGGCGTTTGTTCCGATAAGTATATGAACCTCGTCAAACAGCTTTGCTCCCTTGAGAACAATATCCAGATGTCCGTTGGTAAACGGGTCAAAGGAGCCGGGATATATGGCAATATTACTCATATAATTCACCCTTTCATTTTAAAAGCTCCAGCGCCATTGCGATGGCATTGGAAGCGGCAAGATGTCGGATATATTCCCTTTCATCACCCGTGCCTCTGCCAAGTTCAAAACGGCGCACGATCTCTTTATTTTTTGTAACGGCGGCTATATAAACGGTTCCCACGGGCTTGTCGGGTGTTGCGCCTCCCGGTCCCGCAATACCTGTTGTGGAAACGGCAATATCCGCATCCGCAAGCTTTAACACACCTTTGGCCATTTGCAGTGCAACCTGCTCGGACACAGCTCCGTATTTATCAAGGTCGCTTTCATTTACTCCCAAAACCTTATGCTTTATGGCGTTGGCATAGGAGCATATTCCGCAATCAAACACAGCTGATGAGCCCGAAATCTCGGTAATGCGCTTGGAAATAAGTCCGCCGGTACAGCTTTCGGCAGTAGCTATCTTCATTCCCTTTTGGGTCAGCTTTTCAACCAGAACCTCCTGCAGACTGTCCACATCCATGCCGTATATATTATCGCCCAGTGTGTCATATATTTCTTTTATCATGGGCTTCATAATTTCTTCGGCAGCAAGAGGGGTTTGGGCACGCGCCGTAACTCTCAGAAGTACCTCTCCGTCCTTTGCGTAAGGGGCAAGGGTGGGATTTGTGCTTTTGGTCATAAGCTCATAAAGCATATCCTCTATTCTCGACTCGCCCACACCGAAAACACGGATGCTGTGTGACATTATAGCCGCGTCCTCAAACATGGGCTCGGACATAAGATAAGGAATGACCTGATTTTCAAACATGGGCTCCAGCTCTCTGGGAGGACCGGGAAGCATTATTATATATTTTCCGTTATTTTCAACGCATATTCCGGGAGCGGTACCGTTGTCGTTCTGAAAAACCACAGCACCCTCGGGCACCACTGCCTGCTTGACGTTATTGTCCGTCATGACACGTCCGCGCTTTTTAAAAAACGCTTTCATGCGCTCCAGTGCCTCTTCGTCCGTTACGGTGTCACAGCCCAGAAAATCGCACACAGTCTCTTTTGTCATATCATCATAGGTGGGGCCCAGACCGCCGGAGGTTATTATAATTTCCGCACGGCTGTAAGCTTGCTCCAAAAGCTCTCTGAAGCGCTGATGGTTGTCACCCACAACACTGCGGTGATACTGTGAAATTCCTATTTGCGCCAGCCTTTGTGAAATAAAGGGTGCGTTTGTATTTACAATGTCGCCCAGCAAAAGCTCTGTACCGACACAAATTATTTCCGCTGTAAGATTCATGGTATCATCTCCTTAGATGTTTCCGTACCGGGTACGGTGCGGGAAAGTTCAAATCAAATTCCCGGTAATAACGTAATATATGTTCAGCGTTATTATAGCATAAAAATCCCAATAATGCAATAATATTTCCGTATTTTATTGCATTGCGGCTGTTTTGGGTGTATAATATACCTGATTATAAAATGTGAGGTGATACAGTGCCCGATGCCTCTTTTCTCATAAAACCAGCATCTTCTCTTTGCAACATGAAATGCAAATACTGTTTTTACACCGACGAGGCGGATAACCGTACCGTGCGTTCACACGGCATAATGGATGAAAAATGCACCCGTCAGCTGGTAAAACGTGCCTATGAATACGCCGAGGGCAGCTGCAGCTTTGTTTTTCAGGGCGGTGAGCCTACTCTGGCAGGAATTAAATACTTTGAAAGCTTTGTATCGCTTTGCAGGGAATTCAACACAAAAAATGTAAAAACGTCCTTTTCGTTGCAGACCAACGGATATGACATCACTACGGAAATGGCGCGTTTCTTTCACGACAACGGTTTTCTTATCGGTCTGTCGTTGGACGGATATGACGAAATACACAATTTCATGCGGTGCGACAGCTACAAAAGGGTAATGGATACCGCAAGAATGTTTGATAAAGCAGGTGTTGAGTACAATATACTTTCGGTAGTCAACAACTATTCTGCCCGCCACGGAGCTAAAATATATAACTTTTTCAAGAAAAACGGATTTAAGTATCTTCAATTCATCGCACAGGTGGACCCTTTTTCGAATACATATGATTTTTCACTCACACCCAAAAGGTATGCGGTATTTCTGAAAACCGTTTTTGATTTGTACTATTCGGATTTTATGTCCGGAAACTACATAAGCATACGGAATTTTGACAATTACGTGCGGATTATGGCAGGTATACCGGCAGAATGTTGCGGTATGATGGGCAGATGCAGCTGTAATTTCACGGTGGAAAGCGACGGAAGTGTTTACCCCTGCGACTTTTACGCATTGGACGAATGGAAACTCGGAAATATATTTGACTGTTCGTTTGAGCAAATGAAAAATTCCGACACTTCACAACGTTTTGTGCAAAGTTCATTGTACATTAATGAAAAATGCCGTGAGTGCAGACATTTTAATATATGTATGGGGGGATGCCGACGTCTTCGTGAGCCTTTTTATGACGGCAAACCCTCGCTTAACAGGTTTTGCAAAAGCTATGAGGAATTCTTTGATTATTCCCGTGACAGGCTGAAAGAGATGGCAAAAATTTGTTTTAAATAATTTTTAAAACTATTGACTTTAAACCCAAATAAGTGTAGAATGGTTATGTATAAAATCCTTTACAGGAGGCAGTATGAAATATTCTCATTCGGAAATACCTCAGCTCAACTGTGTCTTTTCCCCGGAAAAACTTAAAATGCCGGATGTGGATTTTTATCCTGCCTTTGCATGGTCCTGGACAAGTCCCGTGGAAAAGAACGAAATAATGCGTCAGCTGGACTATATGTTCGAAAACAACATAAAAACAGTATATATTCTGCCCCAGCCCAAGGATTTCCGTCCGAAAACCAGTCCCACAAATCTGGAGCCGGATTATCTTACCAAAGAGTATTTTGAAATATACCGCTTTGCTATGGAATACGCGGCAAAATTGGGAATGCAGTTATGGCTGTATGATGAAGGAGGATGGCCCTCGGGCAGTGCAAACCACCGTGTGGTGGCACAGTGCCCGCGTCTGCGCAATGCGCATCTTGAAAAGCGTACCGCCGCTTCCCCCTATGTTGCAGGTGAAAACGCCGTTGCGGCATTCTGCGGCGGAAACAGAATCTCCGAGGGCTTTGCTTCGGAAAGCAAAATAACGGAGTATTTTTATACCTGCAGTCCATGGGAGCCGGAGCTTCCCAACCTTTGTATGGAGGAAAGTACCTCCGTTTTTATAAATCTGACCCACGAGCAGTACAAAAAATACATGTCCGACATGTTTGGCAGACAAATGAAGGTGGCGTTCACCGACGAACCTGCCATAAGCCATGTAGGATGGTTTGAAGGAATCGAAAAGTGCTTTGAAAAAAAGTACGGATACAGCCTCATCGACTATCTTCCTTTTTTGCTTGATTTTGATGATGCGCCCGAGGATGCACTCAGGGCACGACAGGATTACAGAGACCTTCTGGGAGAAAGGTTTTTCCAAAGTTACTTTATGCCCATACGCGACTGGTACAGAAAAAACGGACTTCTTTCCGCAGGTCATCTCGGCGGAGAGGACGAGACGAAAAACTGCATCAAGCACGGATTTATCAGTGTTCTCAGACAGCTTCGCGGGCTTGATATCCCCGGTATAGACACCATCTGGCGTCAGATATTCCCCGGGAAAGACAATCACTTTTTCCCACGATTTGCTTCTTCTGCCGCAAATCAGATAGGCTCCCCTTATGCCGTATCCGAGTCGTTTTCAATTTACAGCCACGGTATTACCTTTGAACAGATGCGGTATGTAATGAACTATCAGATGGTACGCGGTATAAACCTTATAAACATAATGCTTTTGAATTACGAAAATGACGGTGTGCGGCGTGTAAAGGGCGGTCCGTCCTTCAACCCTCTGATGCCTCACTGGAAGCATCTGAGCCGCTTCAACATGTACACGGCGCGCATGTCATACCTTATGTGTATAGGAAAACCGGTTATCGACTGCGCACTTTATATGCCAATGAACGATTTCTGGGCGGGCGGTGACGGCATGGAGCCTGCATTTGAAAGCTTTGACAGCACAGGGCACGAGCTTGAAAAGCATCATATACCTTTTGACTGTATTGATGATGATTTTCTTGAGACCTGTGTTGTAAACGGCGGTTCTCTTTCGACAGGAAGTGCGTGCTACACAGCAGTGGTAATACCGACCTGCAAAAGAATGCCGCAAAAATCCGTACATGTTCTTGAAAATTTCAAAAAGAACGGCGGAACGGTAATTTATTCGCATGAAATAGATTCATTGTCCCCCATCTGCCATATAAATAACGAGAAAATAATGGTGCACAAAAGAATATCTGACAGTTGTGCACTGTACCTCGTAACCAATGAAGACACAAAAAGCCATACTTTTGATATAGAATTCGGCGAAAAGGGAAATATATATATTCTCAATGCTTCCGACGGTAACATTTACAGAGCCGACGGCACTGAAAATGTGACGCTTGCTTCCGGCGAAAGCAAGGTTTACATGATTACGGAGGGCGATATTGCCTCAAGCCGGCCGAGCAAAAAAGGTGAAATGCTTGCTGTAATCGGTAACTTCAAAATGCGTCCGATATACCGTTTTCTCATGGGAACAACCCATTTTGAAGCGGAATATCCCGATACGCCCTTCACCGATTGTACACCGGGAAACTGGTGCGACAGGCTGGGGCAAAGCTTTTCGGGAGTTGTGCAGTACCGTATGCATTTTGATCTTGACGAAATCCCCGAAAACGGAGTAATCATAGATATGGGCAGTGTCAAGCATTCCTGTGAGGTAAGGCTGAACGGCCACAATTTGGGGATATGCTGTGCCGCTCCGTATGTATTTACAGCCGGCAAAGCCGTTCTGCACCATCACAATGAAATAGTCGCCGAGGTTGCAAACACCCCGGGAAATGAGTTCCGCGAAAGCCGTATTTATGAAACCGTGCCTGCGAATATCATAGGGCCGTATCGCCGCATTGTAGCACAGTTTGAAGGCGACACCATGGAAAGCGGACTTACAACTCATGTAACAGTATATAAAGCACTAACCTAATCAATCCTTACGAAAGGAGCACATAATGAAAGTACTGATTTTAAGCATTACCGCAGGTGAGGGTCATAACTCTACCGCAAAAGCAATAAAGGCACAATTTGACTCGATGCCCAATACGGAGTGTCGTATCCTGGACACTTATGAATACCTCAACAAGCTTCTTGCCGTAACCATATCCGAGGGTTACCTTTTGTCCACCAGCATGGTGCCGAAACCCTATTCAAAGTTTTACAGACTTGCCGAAAAACGCACAAAAACCGGCGAAGATATGTCCGCAATGCGTCTTTCCCACAATGTAATGGCGAAAAAGCTGAAAAAATACACTGATGTATATAAGCCCGACGTGGTGATATGCACTCACATTTTTGCCGCCGCCATTGTGGACGTTATGAAGGTTAAATACAAATCGGAATTCACCGCAGTGGGTATAGTCACCGACTTCAAATTTCATCCCTTCTGGGAAGAGGGCATCCACCTTGATTATATAGTAACCGCAAACGAGCTGATGAACATTCAGGCATTTAAAAAAGGATACAAAAAGTCTCAGATACTTCCTTTCGGTATACCCATAAAGCCTCAGTTTGCACAGCGCGAAAACCAACAAGCCGTGCGCCGAAGATACGGTCTTGATCCGGGTAAATTCACCTTGCTTCTCATGAGCGGAAGCATGGGCTACGGAAATATCGAAAAAACGGTAAAACAGCTTGATGAAATAAAAGTGGATTTCCAGACAATCGTTGTATGCGGAAACAACAAGCAGGCAAAAGAAGCCCTTGATGAAATGGAATTCACAAAAAGCTTCACAATTCTCGGGTATGTCGATTATGTTGACAAATTGATGGATGCCGCCGACTGCATAATAACAAAGCCCGGCGGACTTACAAGCTCGGAGGCACTGGCAAAGGGACTTCCAATGATAGTGGTCAACCCCATCCCCGGCCAGGAGGACAGAAACACCGAATTCCTTTTAAACAACGGCGTGGCAATGTATGTCACCGACACCTGCCCGCTGGACGAGGTAATATATCAGTTCTTCTATTTCCGCGACAAAATCGCCAACATGAAAAAGAATATTGCCCTTATCGGTAAGCCGAATTCCACAAAGACAATTTGTGAATTTCTTTACAACAACTATAATAAAAATTAAATAAAGGACAGGTAAAAAATTATGAGTATGCAAGTTATCCAGAACGATCTTCTCAAGGTTGAAATCAACGACATCGGCGGCGAATTGACTTCCATCGTTGACAAAAAAAGCGGAAGGGAATTTATGTTTGACGGCGACCCCGCATGGTGGACAGGAATTTCCCCCATACTGTTCCCTGTTGTAGGACGCTTCTACAAGGAGACCTACACCGACAAGGGCACAACCTACAAGCTTCCTCTTCACGGATTTGTACGCAAGAACCCCATCGAGCTTGTTTCCTGCGACGGCACAACTCTTGTTCAGCGCAGAGTCGCAAGCGACGAAACTCTTGCAATGTATCCCTACAACTTTGAATTCTACCTCACACACACCCTCAGAGATAAATCCATCGACGTTACCTACACCGTAATCAACAAGGGCGATGTTGATATGCCCTTCCAGGTAGGTGCGCACCCCGGTTTCAAGGCAAAGCTGGGCGACAAGCTCATTCTCAAGAGCAGATTCAAGGATATTTACTTCCAGAACCTCAAGGACGGTCTTTGCGACACTCCCAAGTACCCCATAGCAAATGAAACCGTTGTAACAAAAGAGCTTTTTGACAATGATGTTCTTATTTTTGATAACGCACAGCTTTACTCCGCTGCTCTGGCAGACGAAAAGGGCGAGTATGTTGAAGTTTCCTTCACAGGCTTCCCCGCTTGCGGCATATGGGCAAAAGCAGGCGCCCCCTATGTATGTCTTGAGCCTTGGTTCGGTTCTGACGACGTTCCCGGCACCGACAACGAATTTGCACACAGACGCAACATGAACATTCTCTCCCCCGGCAATACCTTCACCGCAACCTACACCATCAATATAAAAGCGTAAGTAACATAATCGGAATATACAAATCACCTGTCCGGAAAATCCGGACAGGTGATTTTGTTATCTTGCGCAGCTGCAATTCTCATTCATTATGTCTATCACACGTTTTTTTGAAAAACCGCATGCAACTCCCGAAAACTCCACCGTGAGAGTACCCTTGCCCTCAAGGTCAAAAACAACCTCATGCGCCTGGCGCACGAAGGGTACGTCCTTTCCGTTATATAAAATCCGACTGACAGGCTTATTGAAGTAAAGCCGTGCATCCTTTACGGCGTAATCGGTTTCGAGAATCATGCTTTTTTGCTCTGTTTTTGCTGAGTTTATACGGATATTTGCATCCAGCAGTACAACAGAGTTCTTTTGGGTCACGGCAAAAAGCCGAGAGGAATGGGGCGGCAGATTTATTCCGAAGGTGGACAATTCATATTGACTGCCGTTCCAGACATCGGTGAGAACATATTCGCCGTCGCTCAGCTTCAGGTCATTGTATGTGAAGGTATAGCTTCTTTCTTCGTCCGAAATATTGAAAATGCCCACAGTTCTCAAAGGTAAAGCGGAATTATCGCATTGGGTTGAAAAATGCGGTGTATCAAAATACATTATTTCCGGAACGGTGTATTTGTTTGAACGGTAATTGAAGTTTACAAAATGCACATCCTGACCGTTATTGGGATTGCAGACAGCTTTTTTCAGTACGGCAAGACGTTTTTTGTCGGTTGCCTCACTAAGCTTACCCGCTATCTCCACCATAGAATGGGTCACAAGGCAGTAGTTTATGCAGAACATTGCCTCGTTTTCGTTAAGTCCCGGGAACATTCCTATGGAATCACTGTTGGGAATAATTATATCACCCATGTGGTTTGCAACATTGGCAACGCCCCACAGATAATTGGGCTTGATATGCTCCCAATTACCCGAGCCGATGTCGGTTCCGTAGCGATGGTTGGATACATATTCACCCAAAAACGGATTTCCCTGAGCAAGGTCGCAGGCAATTTCAAGATAACCGTCCTTCGGCAAAGCTTTTCGCAGTGTGCTCAACCACCACCGACGGTACTGACCGCCCGATTTATCCTTATTTCTGTAAAGGCCGTGCTTATCCTCAAAGGCATAGCTCCAGAAATCCAGCTTTACACCCTCAAAGCCGTACTGTCTGAGCATGACATCCACTGCTTTTTCCATATATTCACGTACCTGCGGCAGGCTCACATCCAGAGGATGCATGGAACGCACACGGTAGCTGTAATCAATGAACCATTCGGGATGCTCCTTGAAAATCCTTGTTTTATTATGGCATAAAAGCCCTATCCACAAGGCGGGACGAAGCCCTATTTCGCGTATTTTGTCCGACAGATATCGCAGCCCGTTGGGAAATTTTTCGCAGCATAGACCGTTTTCGCCCTCATAAAGCATTGAAATTCCGTCGTTTGTGTTCACATCACTTGAGCTTGAAATATTAGTGTAGCCGTCATCAAGCTGAATCCACTTTACCGTGGGGAAATTATCTTTGATAAATTTCGCTTCATTTATGATAAGCTGTTCATTTACGTCCTTGAAAATGCCGTCATTCCAGCTCCCCCACACAAGTGATGTGCGGTTTGGATTTTCGCCCGTTCGAGGCAGTCTTTGACGCAACACCCTTATGTATGGTCTGAACATTTTCTCTATATCGTCCGCCTCGTCGGTAACACCCAGATACCATTCGTCAACAACGCTTACGCCGGGCTGAATTTCAAGACAATCCGTATTTCTGAAAGAGGAAAATACCTCCAGCTTTATTTTGCCGTCAACGTGCAAAACGTTATAGCTATGGTAAAACACCTGCTGACTAAGAGTGCCGTGAATAACACCGTTTTTGGTGTTATAGTTGCTCAGAAGTATTGCAGGAAAAGACATATACGGACTTGAACCGATGCGTCCGCCGATGATGTCGGGGTCTGCCCAGCGACGGGTGGCGCATATATCAAAATCGGAATTGTCTTCTCCGACAGTGTTTCGGTCAAAATCAACGGGAAAGGTCATCGCTTCGTACACACGGGGATTTTCGTTATGGTAAAAATAGTCGTCACGCGGATTTTCGCCAAAGGTGATACCCTCGATATCCAGTGTCAGTTCCTTTAACTCAAGTGTCTTATCCGAAATATTTTTGAACTCGCGCCGACATATTATTTCGCCTTCACCCCATATGAATGAAAGTGTATCGGTATAGTCTGCACATACCGCGCTTATTTTATCGCAGGCGGAAACATACAGTATATTTTCATGCTCATTTCCCGAAACAACCCCGGGGGTCAATCCGATATTTCCGTTCTTCAAAAGCTCGGTTATTTTTTTCATAGCTTTCTCACTTTCTGATTGCACGTTCATTTTCCAGATATTCAACATATTCCTCAAGGCACATGCCCATACGGGTTATCTGCATTGCATGGTAGCGTCCGACATAGCGGAAGTGCCACGGCTCGTACATGATACCGGTTATATCGGTCTTATCCTCGGGATAACGCAGGATAAAACCGAAATACTGCGCGTTTTCCTCCAGCCATTTTGCCGCGGGCGTACCTGCAAATTTAAGAGAAGCTGTGGAAAGAGTGTGTATATCGGCGGTAAGACCCGACTGATGCTCGCTGGCTCCGGGGGGATTTACCGATTCCTTCGCCTTTTCCTCGGCATATTCATCACCATATTCTTCACGCATCAACTCAACCTCGTTATCAAACAGCCAGGATTGGGTCTGATAGCTTCTGTACGCACTTGTAACCCAAAGATTGTCAAAACCGTACTCACGGGCTTCCATAAGCATGGCATCAGCCGCCATCTGGGCATTAAGGCTCATTTGCTGTTTTGCGCGGTCCGGCTTGGTGTATTTAACGTCGCGAAGCTCATGAGGAACAAAATCCTCTGACAGAAGGTTGTTCACGTTCACAAGGAAAAGATAATCATCGTGGTTTTCGGGGTTCATATACTGCTCGTATCTTGAAAGATCGGATCTGAATTTTATGGGCTCATCGGTAAAGTAGTCGCTTTCATTAATAAACGGAGTCTCCGCGGCAGGCTTATTTACAAATGAAACGGGCTCAAGGCCGTTCTTTCTGACAGAGTACTCGCCGTCCTCGCCGGTGACGGTCACACCAAGAAGCTGATTCTCGAAAAAGTCCAGCGGGATATACAATTCACCGTCGCGTATAACATTTACGGCGCCAAGCGTTATATCCGTTCCGTTCACATTCACCTTATCGGAATCTATCATAAAGGTCGCCCACTCGCCAACCTCATTAAGATTTATTGTAATGCTGATAAGCGGGTCGCCTGCGGGGGTAATATCTGCGCCCAGCATTTCAAACGCCGAAACAGGAACATACGCCGAACGTTCACTGCGGGCAATATCCTTTATGGGAGATATGTCCACCTCGTTTTCAACAAGCTTTATTTCGCCTGTTTTTTCGTTCACCTTTTCGCTGTGAACAATGACATGAGCATCTGCGGGCTGAGGGTCTCTGTGACGGCAGCTGACTGCAAGAAGCAGTATCAGAGCGCTGAAAATCATCATAAGAGCATAAAATATCACAAAGAAAAATGTACCGCCCACAAGCTTTCTCAGTCTGGCAATTCTTCTCTTTTTTACCATGCGGCGCAATGCGGCACGGTTTTTGGCGGAGGAGGCGGTGCGGGATTGTTTATTATTCATGGCCGTGTCCTTTTCTTTATTTTTTCGTACTTGATATTATTATTGATATATGTTATAATTATATTATAACTTATAACGTATGTCAAGTAAAAAACACTATTTTTGTCGATTTATGAATTGGAAGCTTTGATATGAACAAAGGATTTTTACCCATCACACGTAAGGAATGTCTTGACTTGGGGTGGGACAGTGTAGATTTTGTATATGTAACGGGTGACGCATATGTGGACCACCCCTCTTTCGGCGTGAGTATAATTTCAAGAGTGCTGGAAAACGCAGGCTTCAGAATAGCCATACTTTCCCAGCCGGACTGGCGCAGCACCGATGATTTCAAGCGCTTCGGAAAGCCGCGGCTGGGGTTTCTCGTCACCTCGGGAAACATAGACTCCATGGTAGCGCATTACACCGCCTCAAAAAAGAAACGCAGTTATGACTACTATTCACCCGGCGGAAAGCCGGGACTCCGCCCCGACCGCGCCGTTATAGTGTACTGCAATATGATACGTCAGGCATACGGAGATGTGCCCATAATTCTGGGCGGTCTTGAAGCCTCTCTGCGCCGATGTGCCCATTACGACTACTGGGACAACAAGGTGCGCCGAAGTGTGCTGGTGGATTCCCGTGCGGACATTCTCACCTACGGAATGGGAGAAAATATTCTTCTGCGCATTGCCTCACTGCTTGACAAGGGCGTACCTGTCAAAAAAATACGCGATGTACGCGGTACGGTTGTGCTGTGCGACAGAGACTACACTCCCAATTACGAATATGTTCACTGCGGTGAATACGACGATTTGAAAAACGACAAAAAGCTGTATGCCGATGCTTTTAAGATTCAGTACGAAAATAATGATCATATCACGGGCAAAGCCGTCACAGAGGGGTACGATACAAAGCTTCTTGTGCAAAATCCCCCCATGCCGCCTCTGGAAAGGGAGGAGCTTGACAAGGTATATTCCCTGCCGTATATGAGAGACTACCACCCCTCCTACGAAAAGGACGGCGGTGTGCCCGCAATAGCCGAAGTGAAATTTTCCATCACCCACAACCGCGGATGCTTCGGGGGATGCGCCTTTTGCGCTCTTGCATACCATCAGGGAAAAACAGTGCGTTCACGTTCAATAAAATCGGTAGTTCAGGAAGCCCGTATAATAGCATCTATGCCGGATTTCAAGGGATATATACACGATGTGGGCGGACCTACGGCAAATTTCCGCTATCCCTCCTGCAAAAAACAGCTTACCGACGGCATGTGCAAAAACCGACGCTGTCTGACTCCAAAGCCGTGTCCCAACCTCATTGCCGACCACAGCGAATACATCCGTCTTTTGCATGAGGTTGAAAAGGTTGACAAGGTCAAAAAGGTGTTTATACGTTCGGGAATACGCTTTGACTATATGCTTGCCGACAAAAACGATGCCTTTTTCAGACGGCTCGTTTCAAACCATGTCAGCGGTCAGCTGAAGGTAGCGCCCGAGCACTGCTCCGACAGGGTACTCAAGGAAATGGGCAAGCCATCTATTCAGGTATACAACAAATTCAAAGAAAAGTACTTTGCACTGTGTGAGAATATCGGCAAGGAGCAGTATCTTGTACCGTATCTTATGTCCAGCCATCCCGGCTCAACCATGGCGGATGCCATCGAATTGGCTCTGTATCTGAAAAAAAGCGGATATTCACCCGAACAGGTACAGGACTTTTACCCAACACCCGGAACGGCATCCACTTGTATGTTCTACACCGGACTTGACCCATTCACCGGCAAAAAGGTGTACATTCCCGAAAATTATGAGGAAAAGCAGATGCAACGCGCGCTGTTGCAGTTTAACCGCCCGGAAAACCATGCTCTCATACGCAAGGCTCTTGTTTTGGCAGGACGCGAGGAGCTTATAGGCTACGGTGCAAATTGCCTTGTACCTCCGCAAAAGGGTGCAAAGCCACAACAGCAAAAAGCTAAACCGACACCCGAAGCAAAAAACAAAAAAATCATACCTCAAAATAAAAAATCACCAAAAAAACCGCATAGCAAACCCAATGAAAAGCCGGCGCTCAGAAGCACGGCAAAAAAGAATTTCCCAAAACCTAAGCATAAATGATTAATCCCCGCGGAACAATCAGTTCCACGGGGATTATTTATACTTTCCTTTTCACAATTTCATTTTGTGACTTCACAATACAGTCGGCAGGGTACACTCCTCTGAGAGAGGTAAGAGGATAAACCGAAGTGTTCTTGCCTATGACCGTGCCCGGATTAAGAACACATCCGCACCCCACATCTCCGCCGTCACCCACAAATCCTCCGACCTTGCGAATTCCCGTGAGGTATTCCGATTCACCGTGTATCACCACATTGTCACCATCGGCTTTGAGGTTTGAGCATACCGCACCCGCACCGAGATGTGCACCGTTTCCCATGACAGAATCGCCCACATAGTTATAGTGAGGAAGCTGTACCTTATCCAGCAGTATGCAGTTTTTCAGTTCGCTGGAATTACCAATGACGCAATTTTCCCCCGTTATCACATTACCGCGTATGAAAGCCCCGGGGCGGATATGGGTACCGCTTCCGATAACGGCAGGTGCTTCTATTACCGCACCTGCATATATTTTTACATTTTCACCCGCAAGAACTCCGGGCGAAATTTCCGTAAAGCCATTTACACCCTCTGCCATAAGCTGAACAATGTACTCATTTATATGCCCGAGCATCTCCCACGGATATTCATATTTTTCAAAAAACTCCGTAAGATATCCGACTCTGCAATCAAACAGTTCTTTTATCTTTACAAGCTTATTCAACCGCATGTCCTCCTTTGATAACGGCATTGGCAACTATGTCCGCGTATTCCTCACATTTTTCCATGCTCTCGCATTCCGTCATTATTCTGATAACGGGCTCAGTGCCGCTTTTTCTCAAAAGCACCCTGCCCTTTTTGTCTATAAGCTTTTCCACCTCGGCAAGTGCTTCATTTACGCCCTTATCCGATGCCACCGCGTCCTTGTCCTTGACACGTATATTCTTCGTATACTGAGGGTACAGCATCACAGGAGAGGCAAGCTCGGATAAAGACAGCTTTGTATCACAAATTTCCTCCGTAATCATTATTGCGGTTAAAATTCCGTCACCTGTTGTGGCATACTTCTTTATAATAACATGACCCGACTGCTCACCGCCCAGCGCATAGCCCTTTTCCTGCATACGCTCGTATACAAATCTGTCGCCCACATTAGTCTGTTCACTCACAATGCCCGCTTTTTCAAGGCTTGAAACGAAACCGCTGTTGGACATAATCGTGGAAACCACCGTGTTACGGTCAAGCATATCACGTTTTTTCAGACGTGAAGCAAGAATATAAAGTATTTTGTCGCCGTCCACCACTTCTCCGTTTGCATCCACTGCAATACATCTATCGCCGTCACCGTCAAAGGCAAAGCCGAAATCAAGGTGCTGTTCCTTTACGACCCGACACAGTCTTTCGGTATCGGTGGCTCCGCATTTATGATTAATGTTTATTCCGTCCGGCTCGTCGGATATGACTACGGTATGGGCACCCAATGCCGCAAACACCGATTTTGCTATCATCCAGCTTGCGCCGTTGGCGCAGTCAAGACCTATTCTGAAGTTTTTGTAGGAATGGGATGCAAGCGATATAAGATAGCCTACATATCGGTTTCTTCCGGAGCAGTAGTCGGTTATACACCCCAGCTTTTCACCCGAAGCGAGAGGCAGATCGTCGCCGTTTATACCCAAAGCCTTCATATCCCCGTCGATATATGATTCAATAAGAGCAGTAGTGGCGTCATCCAGCTTTTCACCGTAGCGGTTAATCACCTTTATGCCGTTGTCATAAAAGGGGTTATGAGACGCGGTTATCATTATACCGCAGTCAAATTCCTCACGGCAGGTGACATATGAAACGCTGGGCGTGGTGGTTACATGAAGCATATACGCATCCGCTCCGGAAGCGGTTATGCCTGCCACAATGGAATATTCCAGCATATAGCTGGAGCGGCGCGTGTCCTTACCGATGACTATTTTAGGTCGATAACCCGCTTTTGTACAGCCAGAAAGCGGAGAGGAATAATACCAGCCCAGAAACCTGCCTACTTTATACGCATGCATGGAAGTAAGTGTTACGTTTGCCTCCCCCCTGAAGCCATCCGTGCCGAAATACCGGTTGGAACGCTTTTGCGCGCATGGTGTGGGGATTTCTGTTTTTTCCTGCAATAATTGGTCAGCCGATACATTAAAAAGCTCACAAAGCTGTAAAACCTTATCTATCTGGGGAAGCGCCTGATTCATTTCCCATTTTGATACAGATTGTCTTGACACATCCGTTTTTTCTGCAAGCTGTTCCTGAGACATTCCTGCAATTGTACGAAGACGTGCTATTTTTTCTCCTAATTTCATACCTTGTCTCCTGTCGTTTTGATATATTGTATTTATATTATCAAATACGAGAAAATATATCAACCAACTTTTATATATCTTTTTGGCAACCCAAGGTTGCGAAATCTTTAAAAAAATACGTTTTCTGTAATCATAACCGAAAAATCACACACTTTTCGCAAATCAAGCTTTGCGCTTTCCAAAATTACCGCAGGTATCTGAAAAGCTCTTTTCCATCCGACGAAAAATAAGTTTCATTATTATATAAATAAATTTTCCAAAAACTATTGCATTTTTTGAAAAACTGTGGTATACTATGTATGTACATTAGAATATAGGATTATGAAAGAGTGGTTCGCGCCACTCTTTCAAGTTTTATAAGGAGGTTTTTAATGGCGAACAAAAAAAGTGCTGCATCTCCTAAAAATATTGCGGGGCTGGTGGAAACTCTGGTGCGCGATACGGTGGAAAAACTGGGCTACACCCTGTGGGATGTGGACTATTCCAAGGAAGGTGTAGACTGGAATCTCACCGTTTTTATTGACAAACCGGGAACGGAAATCGGTATTGACGACTGTGTAACAGTACATCATGCCATCGACCCCATTATTGACGAAGCAGACCCTATCAAAGACTTTTACTATCTCCAGGTTTCCACAGCGGGAATTGAGCGTACGCTTACAAGACCCGAGCACTATGAGCTTTACGCGGGAAAAGAGATAGACATAAAATTCTTTGCACCGCAGGAAATAGAGGGTGTAAAGCTCAAGAGTCTGCGTGCAGTCCTGGAAAAATACGAAAACAAAATTATTACTATAAACTACGAAGGGAAAATATTCGAGCTTGACGAAGCGGTATGTGCTTCGGTAAAGAGCGCCGAATAAGGGTACGAGAAAAAATATGAACAATGAATTTTTCACAGCACTGGACCTTTTGGAAAGCGAGAAAGGCATTTCAAAGGAATACATGTTGGAGAAGGTCGAAGCCGCACTCCAGGCGGCATACAAAAAGGACGTTCCGAACGGCTCCAATGTACGTGTGGTAATCGACCCCGTAAAAAAGGACGTCAAGATGTATCAGCAGAAAACGGTTGTTGAATCGGTAACCGATGAAGCCACCGAAATAACCCTCGAGGCAGCTCACAAGGTGAGCAAACGCCTTAAGCTGGGCGACATTGCCGATGTGGAGATAAAGCCCAAGAATTTCGGACGTATCTCTGCACAGACTGCGAAGCAGGTTATAATCCAGGGCATTCGCGAAGCCGAGAGAGAGCTTATGGTTAAGGAATATGAGTCCAAGAAGGACGACATTCTCACCGCCATGGTAACAAAAATTGATCCCCTCAGCGGAAACGCAGTGCTGGAAATCGGCAAAAATCAGGCTACTCTCATTAAAAACGAACAGATTCCCGGCGAGGATCTGAGAGTGGGCGACAGAATCAAGGTTTACGTAAACGAAGTTAAGAAAGAGACCAAAGGTCCCATAGTAATTCTTTCCAGAAGCAATCCCGGTCTTGTTAAAAGACTGTTCGAGCTTGAAATACCCGAAATACGCGACGGCACGGTAATCATTCACTCTATCTCCCGTGAAGCGGGAAGCCGTACCAAAATTGCAGTTTATTCCAGAGACCCCGATGTAGACGCAATCGGCTCCTGCATTGGTCCCAAGGGTATGAGAAAAGCAGGCATCATGAATGAAATAGCGGGCGAAAAGATAGACATCATCGAATACAGTGAAAGCCCGGAGGAATTCATCAAGGCGGCACTCTCCCCCGCTACCGTTCAGAGTGTTACCATTACCGAGCCCAAGTGCTGCCGTGTAATTGTTGACAACGATCAGCTTTCCCTGGCAATCGGCAAAAAGGGTCAGAATGCAATGCTTGCGGCAAGACTTACCGGCTTCAAGATAGATATCAAATCTCCTGAAATGGCGGCACAGGAAGCAGCTTCGGGCAACGGAGATGTTGAAGAATAATGCAGCAGGTTCAAAAGAAATCACCTGAAAGGCGCTGTACAGGATGCGGTGAAACAAGACTTAAAAAGGACCTCATACGTGTACTGCGCGCTCCCGACGGCACACTGTCCGTTGACACTACGGGCAAAAAATCCGGCAGAGGAGCATATATCTGTAACAAAAAAGAATGCTTTATAAAGGCAAAAAAGTCACGACGTATCGAAAGCAGTCTCAAATGTCAGATATCAGATGAGCTTTACAATCAGCTTGAACAGCAGATTGAGGTGTCATCGGATGAATAGCGAGATAAAAGCTCCCGACCGCGTTTTAAGCTCAATCGGGCTTGCCAAACGGGCAGGTAAAACAGTCACCGGCACCGAGCTTGTTCAGGACGCTGTAAGAAAAGGTAAAGCAAAAATCGTCATTGCTGCATCTGATATTTCGCAGGGAAGCAAAAAAAAGCTGGTTAACACCTGCGTGTACTACAAAGCAGAGCTTGTGGAGTACTCCGACATGAAATCGCTTTCGGCAGCCATGGGCGTCAAAAAGCTCATAACCTCTGTGGCTGTAACAGATGAAAACTTTAAAATACTTATAAAAAAACAGCTCTCCGTTATGACGGAAAATGATTGATAAGGTGGGATTATATGTCCGCAGATACTAAGAACAAAATTAACACACTTGCCAAAGATTTTGGCGTTAAAAGCAAAGATCTGGTTAAAATATTCGAGGACAACGGAATGGACGTTAAGAACAGAATGTCCGCTCTGCGTGACGAAGAGGTAAACTTCGCATATGAATATTTTTCCAAAGCTACTCCCGTCGAGGATATCGACAAATACCTTTCAGGTGAGATAAAGGTAAATTATCCCGACACCGCACTCGAAAAGAAGGATAAAAAGCCCGATCCGGCAAAGGAAGAAAAACCGGTTGAAAAGCCTGTTGCCGATAAGAAGGCGTCAGAGGAAAAAGTACCCGAAAAGAAGCAGTCTGCCAACAAGCAACCCGAAAAAATGCCCGCAAATGCGGAAAAAGCCGCTCACTCCAAGGACGACAAAAAGCCCGCAGCACAGCAGAATCAACCCAAAAAGCCCGCGGATAACCGTCCTCAGCAGGCTCAGCACGTCAGCAAGAATACTCAGGCGAAAAACGACCGTCCCGCACAGCAGGTGCATGGTGACAGACCTCCCGTTAAGAAGCCCGAGCCTCAGAGCGCTATTGACAAATTTACCCAGAAGGTAGGAAAGAGCCAGCCTCAGCAACAGAATCAGCCCAAAAAGCCCGCCGAACAGCAAAATCAACCCAAAAAGCCTCAGAACACCATTAACAGAACCGCGCAGGGCTTTGCGGATGTTACCAAGAATGTTCGCGTTGTCGATACAAGAGGTACAGAGGTAGACCTTTCCAAATACGATGACAAGCTTCTTGACCACATGAACGATGGACGCCGCGGCGACAATGACGGCGGAAAGCAGAAATTCAAGAAGAACAATGGCCGTCCCGACAGAAAGCCCGGCTTCAAGAAAAAGAGCGAGCCTATCAAGCCTCAGCTCCCTTCTGTAATCACTCTTCCCGACCAGATGATAGTTTCCGACCTTGCACGTGAGCTTCATATCACCACCGCACAGGTTGTCAAGAAGCTTATGACTCTGGGTATGATGGTTACTCTCAACCAGTCCATCGACTTTGACACCGCCGCAATCGTTGCGGACGAATTCGGTGTAAAGGCTGAAAAGATTGTTGTTGTCACCATTGAGGAAAAGCTTATCGACGAACACGAGGACACCAGCGAAGAACTGGTTGAAAGAAGTCCTGTTGTGTGCGTTATGGGTCACGTTGACCACGGTAAGACCTCTCTGCTTGACGCTATCCGCCATGCAAACGTTACTGCAGGCGAAGCGGGCGGTATAACACAGCACATCGGTGCGTACCGCGTAAGCATAAACGGAAAGGACATCACTTTCCTTGACACCCCCGGTCACGAGGCGTTCACAGCAATGCGTGCAAGAGGTGCTCAGGCTACCGATATCGCAATTCTGGTTGTTGCGGCAGATGATGGTATCATGCCTCAGACCATAGAAGCTATAAATCATGCAAAAGCGGCAGGTGTATCCATTATCGTTGCCATCAACAAGATAGATAAACCTGCAGCAAACGTCGAAAATGTCAAAACAGAGCTTACAAAATATGAACTTGTTCCCGAGGAATGGGGCGGCGATGTTATCTGCGTGCCCGTTTCGGCAGTTACAAAGCAGGGTATCGATGACCTTCTTGAAAACGTACTTCTCGTGGCGGAGGTTGCCGAGCTTAAGGCAAACCCCAACCGTGCCGCAAAGGGTATCGTTATAGAAGCAAAGCTGGATAAGGGCAGAGGTCCCGTTGCTACCGTACTGGTACAGAACGGTACTCTCCATGCAGGCGACACCGTTATTGCAGGTACTTGCGTAGGACGTATCCGTGCCATGACAAATGACAAGGGTGAAACCGTTAAGGAAGCAGGTCCCTCGGTTCCTGTTGAGATACTTGGTCTTTCCGATGTTCCGGGCGCAGGCGACATTTTCAACGCAGTAAGCGACGAAAGAATGGCAAGAGAGCTTGCACAGCAGCGCCGCGACAAGGAAAAAGAGGAAGAATTCATGCAGAACTCCAAGGTATCGCTGGATGACCTCTTCAACCAGATAAAGGACGGCGTCAAGGAGCTTAACATTATCGTTAAGGCTGACGTTCAGGGCTCTGCCGAGGCTGTCAAGGCATCTCTCGAAAAGATTTCCAACGAGGAAGTACGCGTCCGCGTTATCCACAGCGGTGTAGGTGCCATACGTGAAAATGACGTTATGCTTGCCGCCGCTTCCAACGCCATCATTGTCGGCTTCAACGTACGTCCCGACAAGGGTGCAATCGATTCTGCCGAAAGACAGCAGGTCGACATGAGAACTTACAGAATAATCTACGAATGCATTGAAGAAATCACCGCCGCTATCAATGGTATGTTGGCTCCCAAGTTCAAGGAAGTCATTCTGGGTACCGCTGAAGTGCGTCAGACCATTCATGTTCCCAACGTAGGCACCATCGCCGGTTCATATGTTACCGACGGTAAGGTTACACGTAACGCAGGCATCCGTATTGTCCGTGACGGCATAGTTATCTTTGAGGACAAGATTTCCTCTCTGCGCCGTTTCAAGGATGACGTCAAGGAAGTTGCACAGGGCTATGAATGCGGTATAGGTCTTGAAAAGTACAACGATATCAAGATCGGCGACGTATTCGAGGCATTCATGATGGAAGAAATTAAAGCAGGTGAATAATTTTGCCCGGTAATTACAGAAAAAACAGAATTAACGAAAGCGTTGCCAGAGAAATTGCAGACATTCTGCGTGAGGTTAAGGATCCGCGCATACAACAGAGCTTTATTACCATAACCTCTGCCATGGTAACGGCTGATTTGAAATTTGCAAAAGTATATTACAGCTTTCTGGGCGGCGACGAAAAGGAAATCAAAAAGGGACTTCAGAGTGCCACGGGCTTTATACGCCGTGAGCTTGCGATGCGTCTGAATCTTCGCATTACACCCGAATTGAAATTTTATTTCGACGATTCGCCTCAGCACGGAGCTGATATTTCCAACATTCTCAAGACACTGGACATCAGGAATGATGATGACGAATGATTAAGGAGAAGCCATGAACAGCATACCCTTCAGCTATGAACCCGACTGCGAATTTTACAGCCGTATGGAAGAATGTCTTCTGGACGAAAAGGTTGACAACATCAGCATAATCACCCATGCGCGGCCCGACGGAGATACCGTCGGGAGCGCATATGCCCTTGCGTATATTCTTCTCAGAAACGGCAAAAAGGCACAGGTGGTATGCAATGACACCATCTCCGACAAATTTGACTATATAACAGAGCTTACTTTTCCCGAGTTCACTCCCGAATGCGCCGTAACGGTTGATGTTGCCGCTCCCGAGCTTATAGGTACAGAAATCGATTTGCCCGTAATTTGTGCCATAGACCACCACACCCGAAACAATGTGGATGCCAAGGTGAAGTTTGTGAAAAGCGACAAAGGCGCCTGTGGAGAGATAATTTTTGAATTTGCCGTATTTACGGATGCGGAATTTGACGAATATCTTGCCAAGTGTCTGTACACAGCTATTGCTACCGACACGGGCTGCTTCAAGTACGAGTCGGTTACCGAAAGTACATTTCTGGCAGCGGCATATCTTTCACGTTATATCCCGCGGGAAACGGCAGCAAAGCTTAATCTCAGGCATTTTGATACAAAGTCCATGGGACAGCTTAAGGTGGAAAAATATGCCCTGGAAAACCTTCACATGTACTTCGGGAACACGCTGGGCATATGCACCGTAACGGACGAGCTTAAAGAAGAACTGGGCGTAAGCGACGAAGATATGGAATGCCTTTCTCAGCTTGCCCGTCAGATTGACACAGTGGAAACCTCTGTTTCCATTAAGCCCAAGGGCGACGGAGTGTTCAAAATCTCCGTACGCACCAAGGAATATGTGGATGCGGCACTGTTATGCTCACGCTTCGGTGGCGGCGGACACAAGCGCGCGGCGGGCTGTACAATAAGCGGAACAGCACAGGAGGCAGAAGAAAAAATAGTCAATATGTATCGTGAGACAGTAATACAAAGATGAACGGAATACTTAATTTATACAAGCCCTCGGGCATTACATCCCAGACGGCGGTAAGCATCGTCAAGCGCGTATTCGGCGTGAAAAAAGCGGGGCATACCGGAACGCTGGATCCCATGGCATCGGGAGTTCTTCCCATACTTGTCGGGAGCGCCGTAAAGCTCAGCGAATACATGATATGTGACGGAAAAAAGTACCGCACAAAGCTTCAGCTGGGTATCACTACCGACACCGAGGATACCACGGGAAAAGTACTTACAAAAAGCGATTTTCTGCCGGACAAAAGCGTTATAACACAGGCGGTAATGAGTTTTGTGGGGGAATATATGCAGATTCCGCCCATGTACTCAGCCATAAAAAAGGATGGAAAAAAGCTTTATGAAATAGCAAGACTCGGCGGCGAAATTGAACGTGAACCGCGTCGTGTGGTAATAGAATCCATCGAAATTCATGAAATCGGACAGGATTTCTGTGAGTTTTCGGTTTCCTGCTCAAAAGGGACATATATCCGCACCCTCTGTGCCGACATCGGCAAAAAGCTGGGATGCGGAGGTGCAATGGCATCGCTGGAAAGACTGGAAGCAGGTGGATTTGAGCTTGGCGGAAGCATAACGCTGGAAGCTCTCAAAGAAACAGAAAAGGAACAGCTCGAAAAGACCCTTGTATCCATTGAAGACTTTTTTGACGGTCTTGAAAGAATACGTCTTAACCCTTTCTTTTCTACGCTGGCACTCAACGGTGCTCATGTTTTTACATCGAAAATCAAAGAAAATCTCTCCCTGGGTCAAAGAGTTTTGCTGTATACCTGCCAAAACAATTTTTTCGCATTGGGTGAGGTTATGGAAATCGAGGGTGAAATGGCTGTGAAGCCCATCAAAATGTTCTTTACGGCAAGCGATTTTTAAAAGGAAGTGTTCGATTATGGAAAAATCATATTTCAAAGGCAAGAAGTTTGTTTTCCTGGGCGACAGCATCACCTACGGACAGGTGGGACCGTCCTGCCCCGAAAACATATATCATCAGTATCTCAAGCGCAATTTTGAACTTGGTGAAGCGGTAAACTACGGCATAAACGGCTCGCGTATTGCTCACCAGGAGCTGGAGCAAAACGGCGGTGCATTTTCCGTACGCTACACGAGTATGGACAATGACGCGGATTTTGCGGTTGTATTTGGCGGTATAAACGATTTTCTTCACGGAACTGCGGATTTTGGTGAATTTGATGACCGTACCGTAAACACATTTTACGGTGCATGCCATGTCCTTTTGAGCGGACTTGTCAAAAAATACATCGGCAAAACCGTCATTGTTATGACACCTCCGCACTGCGAGCGTGAAAAAGACCCTATTCATCGACGCAACGCTGTAACGGGTAAAACCCTTTCGGAATACGTAGATGCCTTGATTAGCGTTGCACGTTATTATTCCGTACCCGTTCTTGACATATATGCTACGAGCGGTATAGTTCCCCATGTGGAAGAAAATAAAATAAAATTTGCACCCGACGGTCTGCACCCAAACGACCCGGGACATCAAAAAATTGCTGAGCGACTCGAATCGTTTTTACTCAGTTTATAACAGTTAAAGGAGAAAAAAATGCAGGCAGTAATTTCAGTAACAGGTAAAGACAGTGTGGGAATCATTGCAAAGGTTTCCCAGAAATGCTTTGAAAACAACGTAAACATCATTGATATTTCACAAAGCGTTCTCAAGGATTATTTCGCCATGATAATGCTGGTGGAAATAGATGCAATGAAGGTGGCTTTCACTGATTTTGTTGACATGATGAACAACATCGGCAAGGAGAATAATCTCTCCATACATACCATGCATGAAGATATCTTCAACTCTATGCACAAGATATAATAACGCATTAAAAATAAGGAGTTGACAAAATGTTAGGTATCAATAAAAACGAAATACTCGAAACAATAAACATGATCCAGGACGAGCATCTGGATATACGTACCGTAACCATGGGTATTTCCCTTTTCGACTGTGTAAGCGACGACCCCAAGAGGCTGTGCGACAACATATACGACAAAATCACCCGCACCGCAAAGGATCTCATACCTACCTGTCAGACCATCGAAAAGGAATACGGTATCCCCATAATAAACAAAAGAATATCTCTCACTCCCATTTCTCTGGTGGGCGGTAAATGCACAAGTGATGACTATGTAAAAATCGCAAAAACACTTGATCGTGCCGCACAGACTCTGGGCGTGAACTTTATCGGAGGCTACTCCGCACTGGTGCACAAAGGCTATACCAACGGTGCGGCGGCGCTCATTGAATCCGTTCCTCAGGCACTTACCGAAACGGAAAGAATCTGCTCCTCCATCAATGTTGCCACCACAAAAACAGGTATCAACATGGATGCCGTAGCACAGATGGGAAGAGTTATAAAGCAGACAGCTATGAACACTGCACACAACAATTCCATCGGCTGTGCAAAGCTTGTTGTGTTCGCAAATGTACCGGATGACAACCCATTCATGGCAGGTGCATTCCACGGCATGGGAGAACCGGAAACCGTTATAAATGTAGGTGTTTCGGGTCCCGGCGTTGTGGCAAGCGCTATTGAAAAGGCAGGCAACTGCAACCTTACACAAATTGCCGACACAATCAAGAAAACAGCTTTCAAAATCACCCGTATGGGTCAGCTTGTTGCATATGAGGCATCAAAGCGTCTGGGCGTTCCGTTCGGTATAGTTGACCTTTCGCTTGCCCCCACACCTGCAATAGGTGATTCTGTTGCCGACATACTTGAAAAAATAGGTCTTGAAAAGACCGGCGCCTGCGGTACCACCGCTTGTCTTGCCATGCTTAACGATGCAGTCAAAAAAGGCGGAACCATGGCATCCAGCCATGTAGGCGGTCTTTCGGGTGCGTTCATTCCGGTTTCAGAGGATGCAGGCATGATAAGTGCGGCAGAATGTGGCTCACTTTGCATAGAAAAGCTGGAAGCCATGACAGCAGTATGCTCGGTAGGTCTTGATATGATAGCTGTTCCGGGCGACACCACCGAAGAAGTTATTTCCGCACTTATAGCCGATGAAATCGCCATAGGAGTTATAAATAACAAAACCACCGCCGTACGTGTAATCCCCGCAATAGGCAAAAAGGTAGGCGACAGTGTAGAATTCGGCGGACTTCTTGGCGCCGCACCCATAATGCCCATAAACACTGCTTCTCCTGAGGTATTTATTAAACGCGGCGGACGTATCCCCGCTCCCATTCACAGCTTAAGAAATTAAGGAGTATATTATGAGCGTAATGAAAACCTGCCCTGCTGTGTTTGCAGTAAACGATTCTTATCAGATAATGGTTCCCGTCAACTGCGAGACCCTTATGTGGGTCAAAGTTGGAGAAGAGACTTTTTACGACCATTCCAACGGAATTATCCGCTCTGCCGTAACCACCCACCGCATAAGCGTTCCCATGGAGCTTTTGGACAGAGAAAAGAAATATACCGTCTGCTGGCGCAAAATAATTGAAAGAAAGCCTTACTTCACCCAGACAGAGGAGGAAGAACAGGAAAGCTTCGATTTCTTCCCCGTTACAGCCGAAAATCCCAGATGCTACCACATTTCCGATGCACACAACATGGTGGAACAGCCCGTAAAGGCTTGCGAGACATATATGAAGGAATGCGGTAAGATAGATTTTCTCATTCTCAACGGAGATGTGCCCGACCACAGCGGAAAAATCGAGAATTTTGACGCATTTTACCAGATAGCACAGCGCATCACCCACGGAAACATTCCCGTGGTGCTGTCCCGCGGAAATCACGATATGCGCGGTATTTACGCCGAAAAGCTTGCCGATTACACTCCTACGGATAACGGAAGGTCTTACTTCACATTCCGTCTGGGCGCAATATGGGGCATACTGGTGGACTGCGGCGAGGACAAGGACGACAGCCATGATGCATACGGCCACACCAACTGCTGTCATCATTTCAGAAACGAGCAAACAAAATTCATCCGTCAGGTAATAAAAAACGCCGAAACGGAGTACGCCGCGCCGGGTGTTAAGCACAAGCTGGTAATTTCACATGTTCCGTTTTCCTACATTCAGCAAGAGCCGTTTGATATTGAGCAAGATATTTACCGCGAGTGGTGCACACTGCTCAGAGAAAACGTAAAGCCGGATATCATGATTTGCGGTCACATGCACGCACACATGGTAGGAAAGCCGGGCGGAGAATTCGATCATGTGGGTCAGCCCTGCACCATGGTGGTTGCTTCAAATCCCGATCTGCGCAACTTCAAGTACAATGCGGCAGGATTTGAATTTACAAGCAATTCAATAAATGCGGTTTTCACCAATGATGACGGTGAAATCACACATAAATATAGCCTTTAAGGAGGAAAAAGTATGAAAATCAGTACATCAACAGATTACCATTTCAAGCTTTTCGGCGAAAAAAACGCCCTTAAGGTTTTTAAGGACGCAGGCTTTGACGCGTTGGACTATTCCCTGTTTACCCACAATGACTACGGCCCTACCGCAAAGGGTGAGATATGCGAGCTTTATTCAAGACCCAAAAATGAGGTCCTGGAATATTTCAGCGACATAAAAAGAGTTGCCGACACCGTTGGCATTGAGATAGGACAGGTTCATGCTCCTTTTCCGTCGTATACCTCAAGCAACCCCGAAGCAAATGCAAATATACTCAAGCTTCTTGATTTATCCGTTGAAATAACCGCCGCACTCGGCAGTGAATATCTTATTATACATCCCGCCTGCACCAAGGGACGCATTTACGATATCGGTGTTGAGGAGTGCAAAGCGGTAAACATGGAGCTTTACGGGGCACTTATCCCCACTGCAAAAAAGTGCGGAGTTAAGATATGCACCGAAAATATGTGGACGGTAGACCCTGCAACCAATAAAAAATGTGCTACCGTATGCTCCCATGCCCACGAGCTTGCAGACTATGTCGACACTCTCAACGAAATGGCAGGCGAGCGCATTTTCTACGTTTGTCTTGACGTTGGACACACCAGCCTTACGGATGACGACCCCGCAGAAGCACTCCGTATTCTTGGTGACCGCACTGCAACTCTCCACATACATGACACAGACGGCATCGTTGACTCCCACACACTGCCTTACCTTGGCGTTGTCAAGTGGGACAGCTTCTTTACGGCTATGCGTGAAACAGGCTATAAGGGCAATTTCAACTTTGAAGCCGCTAACTTTTTCAAGAATTTCGGTAAAGAGTTCATAAACGAAAGCAGTAAATTCATGTGCGATCTGGCAAAAATGGTTATCAAAAAATACGGCCTTTAATATTTTTCGGTACGGAATAACCTTCCGTACCGTTTTTTTGCATATAATAATGAAAAAAATTGAATTATTATATGTAAAGACCTTGAAAAAAATTTAAAATAGTAGTATAATAATGTTTATGAGTAATATTTAATGTGGGGCGGTTTGCCCGTACATAAAATCAGTTAATAAAATTTATAGAATAAAGGAATTTTACGTTATGGAATGGACAGGACTTAATGATTTAAGAGAAAAATTCTTATCCTTTTTTGAATCCAAGGGACATCTGCGCCACGAAAGCTTTCCGCTTGTTCCGCAGAACGATGCATCTCTGCTTCTCATAAATGCAGGTATGGCACCCCTCAAGCCCTATTTTCAGGGTGTGAAGGAGCCGCCTCGCCGCAGAATGGCGACCTGCCAGAAATGCATCAGAACCCCCGACATCGAGCGCGTTGGTAAAACCGCACGCCACGGCACATATTTTGAAATGCTGGGCAACTTTTCCTTCGGCGACTACTTCAAGGAAGAAGCCATCATGTGGGCATGGGAATTCCTTACTCAGGTAATGGAAATGCCCGCCGACAGACTGTGGCCCTCCATCTATGAGGAAGATGACGAGGCGTTTGACATCTGGGCAAACAAAGTGGGCGTTCCCAAAGAGCACATTGTAAGACTGGGCAAGGACGACAACTTCTGGGAGCTTGCAACCGGCGGTCCCTGCGGTCCCTGCTCGGAAATCTACTTTGACCGCGGCGAAAAATACGGTTGCGGTTCTCCCGACTGCAAACCCGGCTGCGACTGCGACAGATTCATGGAAATCTGGAACAACGTATTCTCTCAGTTTGAGGGCGACGGAAAAGGCAATTACACCGAGCTGGCACACAAGAATATAGATACCGGTATGGGTCTTGAACGTCTTGCCTGCGTAATGCAGGGTGTGGACAACCTTTTCGAGGTTGACACCGTAAGAAAAATTCTGGACACCGTTTGTACCATCAGCGGCAAAAAATACGGCGACGATGCAGACAACGACGTCTCCATCCGTGTTATCACCGACCATATCAGAAGCACAACGTTTATGATATGTGACGGTGTTGTCCCCTCCAACGAGGGCAGAGGCTACGTTTTGCGCAGACTTCTGCGCCGTGCGGCACGCCACGGAAAGCTTTTGGGCATTGATAAGCCTTTCCTTTTCGAGCTTTGCGACGTTGTTATAGGCGAAAACAAGAGCGCTTACCCCGAGCTTGTTGACAAGACTGATTACATCAAAAAGGTCATCGAAATCGAAGAAAACCGCTTCAATGCCACCATCGATGCAGGTCTTAACATTCTTTCTTCCCTTATTGAAGCCGCTCAGAAGGACGGCAAGAAGCAGCTTTCCGGCGAAGATACCTTCAAGCTTTACGATACCTTTGGCTTCCCTATCGACCTCACACGCGAAATTGCTGAGGAAAAGGGACTTACAATAGACGAAGAAACCTTTACCGCTCTTATGAACGAGCAGAAAGTACGTGCAAGAAACGCTCGTGCCACTGCGGGCTGGAACGAGGCTTCCAAGAACATTCTTGAAAGCTATTCCGAAACAGTATTTACAGGATACGACAATCTCAGCGATGACGGCAAAATCCTTGCCATTATCAGCGGTGACGAGCTTGTTGACGAAGTGAGCGAGGGCGATTTCTCCATTCTTCTCGACAAAACTCCCTTCTACGGTGAAGGTGGCGGTCAGGTGGGCGACACAGGTATTATCACCACAGCAACCGCACAGCTCAACGTTATAGACACCAAAAAGAGTGCCGACAAGAAATATATTCATATCTGCGAAATCATAAACGGCTCCGTAAAGGTCGGCGACACTGTTAAAGCTCAGGTTAATGCCGACAGACGTGCGGCTATAATGCGTAACCACTCCGCGGCTCACATGCTTCAGGCGGCTCTGAGAAAGGTGCTGGGCAACCATGTTGAGCAGGCAGGCTCTTATGTTGACGCAGAGCGTGTAAGATTTGACTTTTCTCACTTCCAGGCTGTCAGCCATGACGAGCTTATGAAGGTAGAAGCACTTGTCAATAATGCTATTCTCAGCGGTATGGCCGTTGAAACCTGCGAAACCGATATTGAAACCGCAAAGAAAAACGGCGCAATGGCATTGTTCGGTGAGAAATACGGAAAGACTGTTCGCATGGTAAAAATGGGTGACTTCTCCACCGAGCTTTGCGGAGGTACACACCTTGACAACACTGCAAAAGCAGGTCTTTTCAAGATTATTTCCGAAAGCTCCGTTGCGGCAGGTGTACGCCGTATTGAGGGTACCACAGGTACAAACGTACTTGACCTTTATTACAGTGAAAACCAGCTTGTTATAAACACCGCAAAGGTATTAAAGGCAAACAACCCCTCCGAGATTGCAAAGAAGGCAGAACAGCTCCAGGGCGAAATGCATGAATTGAAGAGGACAATAGAAGAGCTTAATTCCAAGATTGCGGCGGCTGAAACTGCTAAGATTGAGGAAAAAATACAGCAGACAGGCAGCTTCAAGGCTCTGTTCTGTGAAATGCCGGGCATGGCGCCCGATTCACTGCGTACCGCAGGCGACAAGCTTAAAGATAAATATGCCGACATTGTTGCCGTTCTTTATTCCGCTCAGCCAGGCAGGGTTTCCCTTGCGGCGGTTTGCGGTAAGGACGCAGTTAAAAACGGCGCAAATGCAGGCGCTATTCTCAAGAAAATCTCCCCCATTCTGGGCGGAGGCGGCGGCGGACGTCCCGACAGCGCATTCTCCGGCGGTAAGGATATTTCCAAGATTGGCGAAGCTGAAGCCGCATTTTACGAAATGCTTAAATAATTAACCGGTGAGGTAAAAATGGATCTTTCACAAATTCTCAAAAGCACCGAGAACTGTCCTTGCGGAAGAACCCACACCGTTGACATCAAGGCCGTCGAAATAGCAAGCGGTCTTGTTAACAAGGTGGGCGAGATTCTGGAAAAGTACGATTTTCCTAAACGCATACTTGTCGTGTCCGATAACAACGCTATGCGCGTATCCAAAGGTATTCTTGACAATCTTATGGCACACGGATTTGTATTCGATGCCAGAATTTACGATAACATGCGTACTGCCGATATACGCGAGGTAAAGGAGATAGAGGCTCTTTGCCCCAATGTGGATGCAATTCTTGCAATAGGCACAGGCTCGGTGGACGATATCTGCCGTTATGCCGCTGCACGCCAGGGTAAGCGATTTGCTATTTTCGGCACTGCTCCATCAATGGACGGCTACGCTTCCGACTCCTCCCCCATTACCGAGGGCGCGTTCAAGCTGACCTGTCCCGCAAAGCAGCCTGAAATCATTATTGCCGACACAAAAATACTGGCAAGCGCTCCCGTCGAGCTTAAAGCCGCCGGCTTCGGAGATATGATTGCAAAATGCGTGGGACTTGTGGATTGGCGCGTATCCAACATACTCACAGGCGAGTATTACTGCGAAAACATCGCAAATCTGACACGTGAAGCTGTAAGACGCATAATTTCATTGGCGGACAAAATCACTCTCGAAAACGAAGAAAGTGCCGGTGCAGTTATGGAGGCTCTTATATTTACGGGTATTGCCATGAAAATGGCAGGTACTTCCCGTCCGGCATCCGGCTGCGAGCACATAATTTCCCACTTCTGGGAAAGCAAAAAGCTGGAAGAGGGGCATATTTCAGACTACCATGGCAAAAAAGTGGGTGTTGCCACATTGATTGTAGCTAAGACCTATCACGAAATGGCAAAGCTTGAATCCATAAAGGCTCACAAGGAAAATCTCGACTGGCAAGAGATCAGGGATGCATACGGTCCCAACCTTTCCGTCGACATGATGAAGCTTAACACTCCCACTGTAACAGATGAGGTCGACCCCAAGCTGTTTGAAGAAAAATGGCCCGAGATACGCAATATAATCAAAGAGGAATTGCCCGACTACGACACCCTGGTTGACCTTTTCAAGCGTGCAGGCGCGGTTACAACCATCGAGGAAATTGCAGTTACCCCTGAGCTTTGCGCTTTGGCGTATAAATTCCATCCATTCATGAGACACCGTCTTAATATCATGAGACTGAGATGGATGTTCGACTATCCCACAGACTACAAAGCTTAATTTCATTTATCAACTCAAGGAGTGAGCACATGAAAAAGCAAATATGTTTTACTGCCGCGCTTTTCGTGTGCGCTTTGGCGGTCGTAATTTTCGGCTTTGATTCCTCAAGTGACGATTATGAGGCTTCTTTATCTGTCACATCATATGTGACTTTTGCAAGTGCCTCTGCAGCTCTTCCGCCCATAAGCGAAAGTACCTCTCTCGCTCCCCCGTCATCGCGGATATATCTTTTGAGAGGTCTGCCTTTCTCACTTAATAAATTAAGTCTCATTTCCATAATACTGATAACGCTTATGACAATTTTCATAAGCTTATTCATAAAACCCACAGACTTAAGGATTAAATTCCTTATGGATGCGGACGGAATGAAGTAACCGGCGATTCAACCATACACCAACGCTAAAAAATATTTAAAAATAAAGGAGCAATTATGAAAAACATCAACAAAGCGACATTTTTCCTGGTAATTGCTGTTATTCTGCTTCTTCTTTCCATCGCGGTATGTGGCTTCAAGGTTGGCTCTCTCGACCTTAAGGGCGCACAGGATATGCGTTTCGGCATTGACATACGCGGCGGCGTTGAAGCAGTATTCAAAGCAAAGGCCACCGAAGAAAACCCCAATCCCGATCCAAGTCTTGAAGAGCTGGAATCCGCACGAATCATCATCGAAACCAGAATGGACAACCAGAACATTTTCGACCGTGAAATAACGGTTGACGAAGTGAACAAGGAAATCTTCGTTCGTTTCCCCTGGAAATCCGGTGAAAGCAATTTTAATCCTCAGCAGGCCATCGCCGAGCTGGGTGAAACAGCAATGCTCACCTTCCGCGACAGCGCAAACAACGTTGTTCTCGAGGGTAAGAACGTTGCAAGAAGTACCGTTCAGCAGGCTAATATCGGTTATGCCGTAGGTCTGGAATTTGATTCTGAGGGTGCAAGCCTTTTCTACGAAGCGACAAGCGCAAACATCGGTAAGCAGATCGGTATTTACATGGACGAAAACCTCATCTCCGCTCCCGTTGTTGAAACCGCTATCGCAGGCGGTCAGGCACAGATTACCGGCGGTACCAACGGCTTCTCTTATGAAGAAGCAAAGGCACTGTCCGACAAAATCAACGCAGGTTCTCTCCCCTTTGCACTTGAATCCTCCAATTACAGCACCATCAGCCCCACCCTTGGTGCAGGTGCGCTTAACGTAATGCTCACCGCAGGTGCTATCGCATTTGTGATTATTGCGCTGTTCATGCTGATCAGATACCGTCTGCCCGGCTTTGTTGCCTGCCTCGGTCTTATCTCTCAGCTTATTCTGCAGATTCTGTTCATTTCAGTTCCTCAGATCACTCTTACTCTGCCCGGTATGGCAGGTATCATTCTTGCGCTGGGTATGGGCATTGACACAAACATCATTATTTCAGAACGTATCAAAGAAGAGTTGAGACTTGGCAAGAGCCTCGTTGCCGCTATAAAGAACGGTTACGCACGTGCGTTTACCGCGGTCCTCGACGGTAACGTAACTACCATGATAGTTGCTATCGTTCTTATGATATTCGGTTCCGGCTCTATCTACTCCTTCGGATACACACTGCTTACCGGTGTTATCCTCAACTTTGTTTCAGGCATTCTGGCTTCCCGCCTTATGGTTACATCTCTCAGCCTGTACAAACCGTTCCAATCCACAGTTCTGTATGGTAACAGGAGGGCAGCAAAATGAATACAAAGACATTGAAAGTTTTTAAGAGCAGAAAAATATTCTTTATCGTTTCCATCGTTCTCATTATCGCTTCCGTTGCAGCACTGTTTATCAACGGCGTTAACGTTGACATTCAGTTCAAGGGCGGTGCAATCATCAAATACGCTTACGACGGCGAGCTTGATGCACAGCAGAAAAACTCCATCGAAAAGCTTGTTAACGAAACTCTTTCCAGAAACGTTACCGTTCAGGCAACCGACGAGAATACCGACCATTCCAAGCTGGTTCTCAACCTTGCAGGCAACGATGGTCTTTCCGCAGAAGAACAGGACACTCTCCACAAGGCTATTATGGAAGCTTATCCGGATTACGGCTTTGAGCTGAGCGAAACCAACATCGTTGAACCTTTCATCGGTGCGCGCTTCCTGCGTAACGGTATTATCGCTATTGTACTGGCTTCCATTCTGATAGTTCTGTACATCTGGTTCAGATTTAAGCAGATTTCCGGTCTTTCTGCAGGTGTTATGGCAGTTCTTGCTCTGATCCATGACTGCATTATGGTATTTTCCACCTTCGTTATTTTCAAGATTCCGGTTGGTGATATTTTCGTAGCAGTTATGCTTACAATTATCGGTTACTCCATCAACAACACCATTATCATTTACGACCGTATCCGTGAAAACGCAGGTATCGCCGCAAAAATGCCGGTTGAAGACCTGATGGATCTTTCCATTACGCAGTCCATGTCCCGTTCGATCGGTACAGCCTTCACCACCATCGCGGCAATTACCGTTATTTATGTTTTCGCATTCCTCAACGGCATCCAGTCCATTGAGAACTTTGCGCTTCCCATGGCTGTGGGTATGCTTTCCGGTTTCTATTCCTCCAACTTCATTGCCTGCCCTCTGTGGGTAATGTGGCAGAAGAAAAAGCACCACAGATAATCTGTTCAAAAGAAAAAAGCAAGAGTGAATTTTCACTCTTGCTTCAGTGTGTCGATAAACTATCGACACACTGTGAGACTTTCGAAAAGTCAGGGATATTTTGCCGATTTAAGCCTGTCGGCGTACAAAGGTACGACAGGGCTTGAAGCGGCAAAAAGCGACAAACAGCAGGTGATATTCGATGTATCACCTGCTGTTAATTTGTTCTTTAATTTATTTTCGTCTTTTTGAAATATAATTTTTTTAAGTCGCGGTATCACGACTTTCTCGGGAGTCTGAAGCAAGAGTGAATTTTCACTCTTGCTTTTTATTATGTTCAGGTTTTATTTGTAGTGCTTTTCGCAGAACTCAATAATAGGTGCGGGATTATCAAGACCGTGGGGATGATGCTTGCACATAGATTTTGCAATAACCTTGATTGTACCGCCGTGTTCCTTGTAGTAATCCTCCAGCACTTTGCCGTTTTCCTCATAAACAACCGTGTTATCGGCCGCGCCGTAAAGCATGATAACGGGGATATTATTTTCTATCAAAGGAGCCATGTTATCAATTGGACTCTTTCTGAAGTTGATGATAGTGGAGCGGTTCACGCCGTAAGCTGCAACAAGCTCGCGCCACATATAAACCATATCCGCCTCATCGCACTTAATTTCGCCAAGGCCTGCCATACTGAGAATATTGAGAACCGCCGCATCAAGATACAGAACGGCAACCAATTCAGGATGAAGCTCTGCAAGCTTAGCGCCCTGCAAGCCGCCGCAGCTCATGCCTTCAACAACACATCTTTCGGAGGCATTAAGTTCATTTGCGCAGTACTTTACAAATCTTGCCATTCTTTCGGTTTCGTAATCCGGTGCCCAGCAGGATTCCTTGAAAATGTGGATAAGATGATAGCCTCTGTCCAGCATTGCCGCATCAAAGTTGGGGAATGCACACAGATATTCGGTTTTCAGAAGCATTCTGCCGTTGGGCTCACAGCTGGGATAGTAGATTATTGCCTTGCGTTCCTCAAAATAAAACTCCTTGTACTTAAACTTGCTCAACATAATAAAATCTCCTTTAATGTATATAATTTTTGGGTCACATTATTTACTTTTGCTTTCTTTAAGTGATACAATGCTGTTGAAAGTATCGGGGTTTTTGGTGTCCTTGCAGAAATAACCGGTACGAACAAACTGGAATTTGTCACCGGGCTTTGCGTCTTTAAGCGACTCTTCAAGCTTACAGCCGGTAAGCTTTATTGCGGAATCCTTGTTGAGATAGTCGCCGTAGGTTTTGCCCTCAGGAAGAACGGTAAGATTATCAACGGTAAACAGACGGTCATACTGCATAATATCGCTGTCTATGCAGTGCTGTGCACTCAGCCAGTGAATAGTTCCCTTTATCTTTCTGCCGTCGGCGGGATTGCCGTTTGCGGTTTCGATATCCGCAGTGCAGTAAAGCTTTGTGACATTGCCGTTTTCGTCGGTGTCAAAGGACTCGCACTTTACGATATACGCGCCCATAAGACGCACCTCACCGCCCGGATACAGACGGAAAAACTTAGGAGCTTTTTCGGGCAGGAAGTCACTTCTTTCAACATACAGCTCGCGCGTGAAGGGGACCTTACGTGTACCTGCGTTTTCGTCATTGGGGTTGTTGGAAACTTCAAAGTATTCCACCTTATCCTCGGGATAGTTGGTTATTTCCACTTTAAGAGGCTCCATAACTGCAATACGGCGCTGAGCGGTAAGGTTCAATTCGTCGCGTATGCAGAATTCCAGAAGTCCTATATCAACAAGGCTGTATGCCTTGGCAACACCTGCTTTTTTAACAAATTCGATGACAGACTGAGCGGTGTAGCCTCTGCGTCTTAAACCGCAAAGAGTGGGCATTCTGGGGTCATCCCAGCCGTCAACTATCTTTTCCTCAACAAGCTGACGCAGATAGCGCTTGCTCATTACGGTATAGGTAACATTAAGGCGTGCAAATTCGTACTGATGAGGCTTCTTTTCAAAGCCGATATTATCCACAACCCAGTCATAAAGAGGACGGTGGTTTTCAAATTCCAAAGAACACAGAGAGTGAGTAATACCCTCCAATGCATCCTGAATAGGATGTGCATAATCATAAAGAGGATATATGCACCACTTGTTTCCCTGACGGTGATGCTCAGCACGGGAAATACGGTAAATGGCAGGGTCGCGCATATTCATATTTGGGGAAGCCATGTCGATTTTAGCTCTGAGAGTACAGTAACCGTCGGGGAACTCACCGTTTTTCATCTTTTCGAACAGTTCAAGGTTTTCCTCCACACTGCGATTGCGGTAGGGGCTTTCCTTGCCCGGCTCGGTAAGGGTTCCGCGGTATTCGCGCATCTGATCTGCATCAAGGTCGCACACGTACGCCTTGCCGTCCTTAATAAGCTTTATGGCATACTCATAGCACTTATCAAAATAGTCAGAGCCGTAAAAAACACCGCCGTTGGGCACTGCGCCCAGCCAGGTAAGGTCTTCATATATAGATTTTACGTACTCGTCATCCTCTTTGGCAGGGTTGGTGTCGTCATAGCGCAGATTGAATTTACCGCCGTACTTCTGCGCTGTACCGGAGTTTATCCATATAGCCTTAGCGCTTCCGATGTGAAGATAACCGTTAGGCTCGGGAGGAAAACGTGTATGAATTTCGTTAACCTTACCTTCGGCAAGGTCAGCATCGATTATATCGTGTATAAAGTTATTAATCTCTTCCATTTTTGCACCTCTTACAGAGCCTTGAGTGCGTTGTCGATTCTCTCGATAACACGCTCCTTGCCCAGTATTTCCATTATTTCATACATATCAGGAGAGTTCTGTCTGCCGGAAACGGCAATGCGCAGTATCATGCTGACATCACCCACATGTCCCTTATATGCATCGGGGTTCTTCTTGTATTCCTTGGGCTTGGCGGCAAAGCCGTTTTCGGTGGCAAGAGCAGTAATTCTGCCAAACCATTCCTCCTGAGTTTCGCCCTGAACGTAAATGTTTTTGTAGCTTTCGAGAATGTTTCTTGTGTCTTCCTTAGAGATGTTCTCAGGGAAATCACAGGTGATTTCATAAAGCTCGTCGTAGAAAAATCCCATATATGCCTTGGCTTCGCTCCACATTGCAAGGTCCTTGCGGGGCTTTTCGCCGCCACGTCCTATGCTGAAGATACGAACTGCGTAGTCCTTATCGGATTTTATAAGTGCGGCAAAGTCCTTGTCATATTCATCAGCCCAGTCGGCAACATAGTCATAAACCTGCTGTGATGTCATGGTGCTTATTATGTTCTTACTTACGTCATTAAGCTTTACAATGTCAAACAGCGAGCCGGAAACACTCATATTCTCAGCCTTGAACTCAAAATCGGTGTATGGCGCAGCAGGATTCTGAATGCGCCATTCCTCATAATTGGAATTAAGAAGCATCATAACATAGTCGAGCACTGCCAACACGGGATAACCCTGTGCCTGATAGAAGGTCAGCGCCGCCTCGGGGTCTTTACGCTTGGAAAGCTTGCGTTTGGAATCGCCGTCCATTTTCATAAGAGGCGAAATATGCATATATTTCAACTTTTCAAAGCCCAGTGCATCAAAAAGCTGGAGATGCAGCGGAAGTGTGGAAAGCCATTCATCGCCGCGTATTACATGGGTAGTGCCCATAAAGTGGTCGTCAATAGCATGCGCAAAGTGGTAAGTTGGGATACCGTCGGACTTTAGAAGCACATGGTCAATGTCGTTTTCGGTAACCTCGATATGACCTTTTATAATGTCATCAAAGGGAATTTTATTGGAAAGGCTTCCTTCGCTTCTGAAGCGAAGTGCAAAAGGCTTGCCCTGAGCCAGTTCAGCTTTTATTTCTTCGAGGCTCATATCGCGGTGCTTTGCGAACTTTCCGTAGTAACCGAAGTTTTCCTTGGAAGCTTCCTGCTGTGCGCGGAGCTGTTCCAGCTCTTCTTCAGTGCAGAAGCAGGGATATGCCTTACCCTCGCGGATAAGCTTTTTGGCAAAAGCCTGGTATATTTCGGCGCGTCTGCTCTGGTAATAAGGACCGTAGATACCTATGTCTTCGGTCATGGTAGCGCCTTCGTCAAAGATAATGTTATAGTGCTTAAGAGAGTTAATTATTATTTCAACCGCACCCTCTACCGCACGCTTAGCATCTGTATCCTCTATTCTGAGAATCATAACACCACCGCTCTGGTGAGCAAGACGCTCACTGGTAAGCGCCGGGAACAGATTTCCGAAATGCACAAAGCCCGTAGGGCTGGGCGCCATACGTGTTACCCTTGCGCCCTCCGGAAGCTGACGCTTGGGGAACATACGTTCAACCTCGTCTGTTGTAAGAGTAGCTTTTGGATACAAAAGCTCGGCTAATTCATTTCTTTCCTGTTGTGTCATACTATTCCTCTTTATATCAGTTTATTTTATTCTATTATGCCTTTATCAAAAGATATGTCAAACACCACATCGCAAAGATGAAGCGCCATTCCGCATATAACTTCGACATTTTCGATGTGTGTAAGGGTAAAGGATGTTTTTTCAACCAGCTTTCCGTATGCACGGTTCTTGACATTGGAAATAAACAGCTCATAAATTTCGTGACTGTCAAAAATATCGGCACCGTTAAGTATAATTCTGTCGGGTCCCAGAGTATCGACAAGGTTTGCAACCGAAATACCCAGGTATTCCATGCATTCCTTCACCGCATCAACCGCCGGCTTGAAGCCCGTTTTGTATTTTTCCACCAAATCATCAATGGTATGCGCGCCCGAAAGTCGCATAAGACGTTCAACACTGCAAAGCCTTTCAAGGCATCCGCGATTACCGCAAACACACATTTCGTCACTGTGCGGGTCAATGGTGGTATGCCCTATCTCACCTGCGAAAGCACGGTTTACCTCTCCGCAGAAAAGCTGTACAGCGCCTATTCCGCCTATAAAATCTATAAACAAAAGATTCTTTTTATCGATGAACCTTTTTTTATCTGCATAATATACGGCGTTGGTTATGCTAAGATTCTCTACAATCACGGGGAGCTGCACCTTAGCTATAATTCTGTCGTAAAAACCGTGCAGACTGCATCCGAGTGAAGATGAGAACACTGTGTTTCCGCCATCCGTTACCATTGCGGAAATAGCTATTCCTACCGCCAACACACGGTCTCTGCCGTTTCGATTGATTATTTCCATGGTTTGACGGCAAATAACGTCCTCTATTTCATTTCCGTCGGGAATATCAGCTTGACATTTGTCAAAAATTCTGCCGTCCAGACCACACAATACCGTGATTATCTCGCTCTTCGTAACGGCACAGCAAACAAATTTGTACGCAGCATAATTGAACTCAAGAATCGCCGCCTTGCGTCCTACGTGTATTTCGGTTTCACGCGCACTGTCCAGGATAAGCCCCAGTGACATAAGATAATTTACTATATTTGTTACGGAAGAAAGACTGAGCCCCGAAAGTCTGGCAATATCGGCACGTTGAATTGTGGTGTGCTTGCGCACTATATTAAGAACCTTAAGTCTGTTGAGCCTTTGCATCAGCTGAACATTACCAACATGATTTTCTAACAACTTTCTGCCTCCATTCTCAAATAATTACTATCCACTATATTTTATCATTAATCGCGTATTTTGTCAATACATAGCAATGAGGAAATTCAAATAAAATAACGGCAAAGCCACATTAAAAGCCTTGCCGTTATGATTATTTTATTACATTTTCACGCTGTACTGCTTTTGGGTGCAGACTGCACCCTGCGGATAACCGTTTATTCTACGGTTACGAATACACCCTGACCGCACTCAAGCATAAGCTCAATAGTACCGTCATTGACAACCTCAACAGGCTTGCCCATTTCATAAACGGTAACCTTCTTTGCAGGGTCAACGCCGATAACTGCCGAAGCAGATGCCTCGCTGTAGAATTCCTCCATGTTTACAACGGTAAATGCAGTTGCTCCGCTTCCGTCCTTCTTTTCAAAGCATCCGATGAGAAGAGAGTTGTCGGATGTAACAGACTTGATAGTATCAAATCCGGTGTATTCGCCGCTCATCTTCTGGTAAGATGCAGCAGCATTATGTGTGAAAGCACCGAGATTCTTATACTGAATAAAGGTATCGGAAAGCGCTCTCATTTCCCACATAACCGGTTGACAGTCATAGTATGCCTGGGTAGGCTCCAGAGTACCTACATCCACCAGTGCGGGGAATTCGGGGTTGCTTCTGTACTGCCACAGCATAATACCCGTGCATCCGAAGGACAAGAGACAGTAGCACTGCCATCTGTACTCAGACTCGTTGGGAGTACGCTTGTTAGCCTGCCATCCGTAAGTCTGGATGCAGCACCAGAATTCCTTTCCTGCCTCGCGTGCAACGGTAGCAACCTGATTGATGCTTTCAACATAATCACGGTAGGTGGTCTTGAATGTACCTTCCCAGTTGAAGGGATAAATATCAACGCAGATATAATCGGTAGAAGTGTTGTTGAACCATTCCTGGCAATACTTGCGGTACAGGTCGGGGTCAGAGTCATAATACTCAATTGCCGCCGCACCTGCGCCGTATTTGAGCTGTGCCGCATTTGCGTACATGGGAAGCAGATTGGAATATGCACGTTTTCCCGGCATCTGCGCCTCATAGTCATCAGTCAGAGAACCAACCAGCGGGAAGTTATCCGTACCGGGCTCGTCGGTTATATAATGACCTGCAAAGGACGGATGGTAGGAATAGCCCGAGGCAACCTTTACGGGATCGGAGTTTTCAATAACGGAAGGAACGTTGACATAGTCCTTTTCGTACTGATAGTAATCGGTCATGTAAACCTCTATACCGTATACATCGGCATAGTTAAGCACTGTATCTCTGGTGGAAGCAGAAGCGGTTGCGCTTCCGTTGAGAATAACATCAACACCCAGATCGCGAAGCTCCTTCATGCCCTTTTCGGTAGCAAAAGCACCCTCAAAGCTCCATACACCCAGACGGATACGGTCACGGGTTATATATTCGTTAGTGTAAGAACCGACAGGAACATTAACACCCAGAACGGCCTTTATAACTCTTTCCATAACAGTGGCAACCTCGGCACGGGTGGAAACACCGTTGGGGTCAAACTTGCCTGCGCCCTTACCGTTTATAATGCCTACGTTCTTAACGGAGTTGATGGCGTTTACGGTAGCTTCGTCGAGGCCGGCAAGGTCATTGAAGCCCTCTGTTTCTGAGTATGCGGTAAACTCAAATCCGCTGTTGTCAATGTAATTTTTGATTACAACCGCCATGGTTGCACGTGTGATGGGATCTTCGGGTGCAAAGGTCACATCGCTCAGACCTGCCATAATACCCTCAGCCTTTGCCCACTGGATATAGGGTGCATAGTACTCGCCTGCGGGTACATCGCCATATCCCGTGTTGCCGTCATATTTGGAGGTATCAAGTCCGTGCATACGTCCCAGAACGGTAATGAACATTCCTCTGGTCATGGTGACCTCGGGGCTGAATTCTGTGGGGCTTGTACCGCCGAACAGCGCACGGTCGGAAACGAAGTTTATGTATCCCTCGCCCCAGTGTCCTGCAATATCAACATAATCCTTATGATTTGCGCCTATTGCATATGTACCGGGCTTGTTTGCAACGTAGGAGGTGTAGCCGTAGTCATTGGTGTAGCTGAGTGCAACAATGTTCTGTTTGCCGTTTGCGTCGGTGTAGGTGACAACGGAGTTTTTGTCTGCTTGAGTGTTCTGAAGCAAAAACTCGTTTTTGTTAATGGAGTCGGTTACGGTTCCGCCGGGAATAATTGTCTTATAGTCGATATCGGTAAATACGGTGGTCTTGGAAAAATCATCTCCGCCGCCCTCGCTGAGGAATGCCATTGCTTCCTCGGCACTCTTAAAGAAGCCCATACGGTTGATGTACATCTGAGTGTCGCCGTCATCCTTTGTGCCGTTAACCGCATCAAGACGGATGTGGTGAATGTTGGTTCTCCAATTTCCGTGTTCCTGCTCGCGCATATCCATAATAACATTGGTCCACTTGTTGCTTATATCAATATCGTAGTTGGTATAAGTAACTCCCGAGAAGCCTGTAACCTCATCGGTTATGAAGAAAAATCCGCCGTTCGGAATGGTAGTATGTGCCTTATAACGAAGTGCAAAATATGGATAATCATTAGCCGCAAAGGGTGTTTCAAAGGAACGGGTCATCTGAGGATCGACGCTTGTGGGAACAATCTTCATGTTGCCTAGCTCGTACTGAACGGAAACACCAACAGGAACCCACTTTGAAACCTCGTCAGCATTGTCAAAAATGAAGTTGGGGCTGGCTGCATCCCAGCTTTCAGCCGCCTGTATAGGCTGTTTTACAGCCTTTTCGGGAAGAACGTAAGCCTCAGCCGCCTCTTTGGAGTCAAAGAAAGCAATGTAGTCGATTTCCATTTCACTTCCCTTGGGCATCTGACCCGAAGGCTCGCCAATCCACATAGAGTCAAAACGCACCTTGGAAATATTGCCGCTCCAGGCTGATTCGCTCAATTTAACGTCGGCATTAACATTCTGAGAAGCAAGATTATATTCCTTTACGTTGAAAATATATTCCTTATACTCGGTATCTCTTGCGGAAATGGGAAAATGAGTGCAAGCTTCAGCTGCAATACTTCCGCCGGTGGCATCAGACGCGAAATGCATTTCAAACATTTTCGCATCCGACATATTCTTAATGCGCAGCTTTATCCACTCATATTTGGCATCAAGTGCCGTATCAACAACTATGAAAGGGTCGCCGTTGGTACCTTCCGCAGGACCTTCAACGGTTACAATTTTAAGGTAACGGTCTCCATACTGCAAGATGCAATCGTTACTGAGATTAGAATACTCGACACGATTGAGATCACTTGGTGCAAACAGATAACCCGGCTGTGCCGCAAAAACAGCAGTACACAGTATCACCGCAAGCAGTGAAAAAAGTAAGATTTTTTTCATGTGTTTCTCCTTATAACATTATATTTTTTTACACTAAAATTCTATCACACACAAATATAAATGTCAATCTTTTTGCAACAAAAAGCACATTTTCGGCGCAAAACCCAAAAAACATATTGCTGTCTTTTCAACATTCCAGAATCTTTTGTGCATATTGCGAAGCGGACACACCATAATTTGTATGCATTAGATAAAAAAAACAAAAAGGACACTTTGTAAAAGTGTCCTTTTTGTTTTTTGTTAATTATTCGATGGTTATAAACAATCCGTCGCCGCAATTGAGCCAAAGCTCAATTTCACCGTTGTGTTCAACAACCTTAGGCTCGGCACGGTTATAGACTGTAACCTTCTTAGCAGGGTCAACCTTGAGATTTGCTGATACAGCAAGTGATTCTTCAAATTCTTCCATATTTACAATGGTCATCGCCTTTGCACCGCTGCCGTCTTTCTGTTCAAAGCAACCTACAAGCAGAGCACTGTCAGATTCTACTGTTATGCCGTCAAAGCCGGTGTATTCATTCGTCATCTTCTGGTACGGCTTGGTTGCATTTAAAGTATAGGTGCCAAGATACTTGTACTGAATGTAAGTATCGGAAAGGTTTCTCATTTCCCACATAACAGGCTGACAGTCATAATATGCCTGAGTAGGCTCCAGAGTCATGTTATCTACAAGGGACGGGAACTGAGGATTACTGCTGTAATACTGCCACAGAAGAATACCTGTGCATCCGAAGGACAGCATGCAGTAGCACTGCCATCTGTACTCGGATTCATCGGGAGTACGCTTATTAGCCTGCCATCCGTAGGTCTGGATACAACACCAGAATTCCTTTCCTGCCTCGCGTGCAACCGAAGCTATCTGGTTTATGGATTCAACATAGTTGTTATATGTTGTCTTCATGGCACCTGTCCAGTTGAGAGGATAAATGTCGGTGCAGATGTAATCGGTGGCGGTGGAATTAAACCATTCCTGGCAATGCTTTCTGTAAAGATCGGGGTCTGCATCATAGTACTCGATTGCCGCCGCAGAAGCACCGTACTTGAGCTGAGCTGCATTTGCGTACATGGGAAGCAGATTGATAAATGCGCGCTTGCCGGGCATCTGTGCTTCATAGTCATCCACTACCTTACCAAGTGCCGCAAAGTAATCCGTTCCGGGCTCGTCGGTGATATAATGACCCGAGAAGGAAGGATGATGTGAATATCCTGCAGAAACCACCTTGGGATCTGTATTTTCAATAAATTTATCAACATCCTTGGGAGATGCGTTAAGAGTATAGTAGTCATGCATGTATACCTCAATACCGTATACATCGGCATAGTTGAGGACAACATCTCCGGTAGAACCGCCGGGGCCGTGAACAATAAGGTCAATACCAAGGTCGCGAAGGTCCTTCATACCCTCGGGTGTTCCGAGAGCACTTGTGAAGTTCCATACACCAAGGCGTATACGGTCACGAGCGATATATTCGTTGGTGTAAGCTCCTGCGGGAACATTAACGCCCAGAACAGCCTTTATAACTCTCTCCATAACGGTAGCTACTTCTGCACGGGTGGAAATGCCGTTGGGATCAAATCTGCCTTCTCCCTTACCGCCTACAATACCTACATTTTTAACGGTATTGATAGCGTTTACGGTAGCCTCGTCGAGACCTGCAAGGTCGTTAAAGCCCTCGGTTTCGGAATAAATGGTAAACTTGAATCCGCTGTTGTCAACATAGTTTTTGATTACAACCGCCATTGTTGCACGGGTGATGGGATCTTCGGGCGCAAAGGTCACGTCGCTCAGACCTGCCATGATACCCTTTTTCTTCGCCCACTGAATATATGGGGCGTAATACTCGGTAGCGGGAACGTCACCATAGCCTGTATTGCCGTCATACTTGGAGGTATCAAGTCCGTGCATACGTCCCAGAACGGTAATGAACATTCCTCTGGTCATGGTCATATCAGGGCTGAATTCGGTGGGACTTGTACCGCCGAACAGTGCGCGGTCGGAAACGAAGTTTATATATCCCTCGCCCCAGTGACCTGCAATATCGGTGTAATCCTTGTGGTTATAGCCAAGGGTATATTCGCCCGCCTTGTTTGCAACATAAGATGTATAACCATTTTCGTTGGTATAGCCCAATGCTACAAGACTTTTTGTTCCGTCTGCCTCGGTACGGTAAACCACGGGAGCGGAAGTGCCCTCACCCTCGGGAGTGATGCTTGAAAGGATAAAGTCATCCTTTTTGTAGCCCTCGTAAAGCGAACCGCCGGGAATAAGAGCCTTATACATATAGCCTCTGAATTCCGCAGAGGTACTGAAATCCTCAGAGGAGCCTTCATGCAGGAAAGCGTATGCCTCCTCCTCGCTCTTGAAGAAGCCCAGACGGTTGATATAAATAATTGCTGCCATATCGGCACTACTGCTGTTAACGGGGTCCAGACGCATGAGGTTGATATCGCCCTTCCAATTGCCGTGCTTCATGGTACGCATATCCATAACAAGATTGGTCCACTCGCCGGGATACATTATATCAAACTCACTGTATGTAGCATCAGAAAGCTTGGGCTGATACTGGTTTGTGAAGAAGAATCCACCCTGGTTTATTTCTGTTATAGCCTTATAGCGATATGCAAAATAAGGATATTCCTCTGCCTTGAAGGGCTCTTCAAATTCTCTTGTGAGAGTGGGGTCGATACCGGTGGGAGTAAGACGGAGATTTCCCAGCTCATAAGCAACAGAAGAACTGCTTGCAAGCCAGTTATCTGACTCCGATTCATCAGAGGTTATAAAGTGTGGGCTGTTTTTATCCCACTCAACGCCGGAATAATCCGCATTATTCTTAACCACCTTTGCAGGGGGCACAAATCCTTCGGCATCCTCCTTGGTCTCGAAAAATCCGATATAATCGATTTCCATTACAGAGCCCTTGGGCACCTGACCGGAAGGCTCGGCTATCCACATACAGTCAAAGCGAACCTGCGAAACAGTTCCGTCCCATGTGGAATTTTCCAGCTTTACATCGTTATTGATATTCTGTGAAGCCAGATTGTGTTCCTTGATATTGAAAATATATTCCTTATAGCTGCTATCCTTTGTACTGATAGGAAAATGTGTACAGCTGGATGCGGTAACCTTGTCCCCTGTTGCAGTCGATGCAAAGTGAAACTCAAAAACGGGCGCATCGGACAGATTCTTTATGCGAAGCTTTATCCATTCGTATTTTGAATCAAGTTCGGTGTTCATTACGAAATAAGGGTCACCGACCGATCCCTCGTTAAGGTCGCCGGTGGATGTAACGCGCAGGTATGTATCGGTTACTATAAGTCTGCATCCGATTGTCGCATCAGCCACAAAGCCCTCTTCTGCCGAAGGTGCTATAAAATAGCCCGGCTCAGCCGCAAAAGCGATTGCAGACAGCACAATTAACAGTGCAATTGCGAATAAAAATTTTTTCATAAGTCTTCTCCTTGTTTATTTTTGCAGCATCGTGTGCCACTTACAGTTTTATTATATCAACAATATGTTAATAAATCTACAACATTTCAAACGAAAATATTATTTTTTGCATTGTAAAAAATAATTTCGTTAATTCTCACAAATTGCATCTTTGATATTGTGCAGAACGACGAATGAGAGAAGCAAAAAGCTCCTCTCATTCCAAATGATTCAAATTATTCTATTGTTACAAAATAACCGTCGCCACATTCAAAGGTCAATTCAAGTGTTCCGTCATTTTCAACAACGGTAGGCTTGCCTTTTTCGTACACTGTAACCTTCTTTGCGGGGTCAAGTGTAATAACAGCCTGTGCACCTGCCTCTTTAAGCAGCTCTTCCATATTAACAATGGTAAATGCAACAGCACCGCTTCCGTCCTTCTTTTCAAAGCATCCGATAAGGAAGGATTCTTCCGACTCAATGGATTTGATAGCATCAAAACCGGTATATTCATTGCTCATCTGCTGATACTTCTTGATTGCATTATGAGTAAATGCACCCACATTCTTATACTGAATATAGGTATCGGAAAGCTCTCTCATTTCCCACATTACAGGCTGGCATGCATAGTAGTTGTCGGTCTTTTCCAGTGTTGCGGGGTTCATGATACCCGGATAGTTTGCATTGCCCACATAGTCCCACAGAAGAAGTGCAGTACAACCGAAGGACAGCAAGGAGTAGCACTGCCAGCGAACCTCGGCCTCGGTAGGATTGCGATGGCTGGATGCCCAGGTATGAGCCTGAATACAGCACCAGAACTCTTTTCCAACATCACGTGCAACGGTAGCTATCTGGTTGATAGACTCAACATACTCGTCATATGTTTTGTTTGCAAGCAGAGGATAGATATCGGTACAGATATAATCTGTATTATTGGTAGCAAACCACAGCTCACAGTGTTTCTTGTACAGATCGGGGTCTGAATCGTAATATTCAATTGCCGCCGCGCCTGCGCCGTATTTCAACTGCGCCGCATTTGCATACATGGGAAGCAGGTTTACAAACGCGCGGTTTCCTGGCATCTGGGATTCGTAGTCGTCAATTACCTTACCAAGAGCCGCAAAATCATCGGTACCGGGCTCATCAATAATAAAGTGTCCGTTAAAGGATGGGTGATGTGCGTACGGTGCAGCAGTGATCTTGGGATCGCTCTGCGCAATGAAGTTATTTACATTTTCCTCGTTAGAGGTGATTACGGTGTAGTAGTCCTGCATGTAAACCTCAATGCCGTAAACATCGGCGTAGTTGAGAAGTGTATCTCTGGCAACGCCCGCACCTGAGGTAGCACCGCCGTGAACAATAAGGTCAACACCCAGATCACGAAGCTCCTTCATACCCTCGGGAGTAGCAAATGCACTGTTGAAACGCCATGTACCTATACGCAGACGGTCGCGGGTAATTTGCTCATGAGTTTTTGCACCGACGGGAAGATTTACACCCAGAACAGCCTTTATAACCCTTTCCATAACGGTAGCAACCTCGGCACGGGTGGAAATGCCGTGGGGATCGAATCTGCCCTCACCTTTGCCACCTACGATACCGACATTCTTAACGGTATTGATAGCACTTACGGATGCTTCGTCAAGACCGTCAAGGTCATTAAAGCCCTCTGTTTCGGAATATGCGGTAAACTTAAATCCGCTGTTATCAATGTAGTTCTTGATTACAACCGCCATGGTTGCACGTGTAATAGGCTCCTCGGGTGCAAAGATTGTGTCACTGAGACCTGCCATAATACCCTCGGTCTTTGCCCACTTAATGTAAGGAGCGTAGTACTCGTTGGGGTTCACATCGGTATAGCCGGTATCTGTGCCGTAAGCGGAAACATCAAGCCCGTGCATACGGCCAAGAACGGTGATAAACATACCTCTGGTCATAGTCATATCGGGACTGAACTCAGTGGGACTTGTACCGCCAAACAGCGCACGGTCGGAAACAAAGTTGATGTAATTTTCACCCCAGTGCCCTGCAATGTCAACGTAATCCTTATGGTTGTAGCCCATGGTGTAGCTGCCGGGCTTATTTGCGACATAGGTAATGTATCCGCTTTCGGCAACATTGCTGAGCGCAACAATACTCTTTATACCATCCTTAGCGGTGTACATAACGACGGGAGCCGCAGTTCCGGTACCCTCGGGCTGAGTAGAAGTAAGAACAAAGTCACTTCTTCCCGATTTGTCGCTGAGAACACCGCCGGGAATTATTGCCTTGAACATCGCGTCACTGTAGCTGGAGGTCTGGCTGTAATCGGTCTTTGCGTGCGCCAGGAATATCTTAGCCTCTTCCTTTGTTTTGAAGAAGCCCAGACGGTTAACATAAACAGCCGCGTTCATATCCTGAACCTGTCCGTTTATGGCATCAAGGCGTACTGCATTGAGATTTGTCGTCCATGCACCGTGCGGTTCTTCTCTCATGTCGATAATGATGTCGGTCCATTGGTCATCTGTATTGAGCGACCAGGAGGTAAATGCCTTGCCCGTAAAGGAAGGGACGGAATCCGTGCGGATAAATAAACCGCCGGAATTAACACCTCTTGCAAACGCCTTGTAGCGGTATGCAAAGAAGGGATAATCTGCTGTATTGAAGGGCTCGTCCATAACTCGGGTAAGAGTGGGGTCCCAGCTTCCGGGGACCATCTTCATGTTACCGCCCTCAAGGCTTGCGGAGCAACCGTCGGCAGACCATTTGGAAATTTCATCCTCATTATCAAAAATGAAGTGAGGGCTGTTTTTATCCCATTCCATTTCGTCTCTGGAAATCTTTTGAGGACCTGTGTAAGCGTCCGCTTCTTGCTTGGTCTTGAAGAATGCAACATAATCAAAATCCATACTGCTTCCCTTGGGCATCTGACCCGAGGGTTCAGCCTTCCACATGCCGTCAAAACGAAGCTGGGAAATAATACCGCTCCATACGGATTCTTCAAGGCTTACGCCGTTTACGCTCTGAGAAGCGATATTTGCTTCCTTTATATTATAGACATATTCCTTGAAATCGGCATCATTAGAGGTTATCGGAAAGTGTGTACAGCTTTGTGCCGCAACAGCATTATCGGTTGCGGGAGACGCAAAGTGAAATTCAAACTGAGTGGCCTCGGAACGGTTACGGATGCGGAACTTTATCCACTCATATTCCGAGTTCAGCTCGGTATTGAGCCAGACAAAGGGGTCGCCGTTATTTTTGTCGTCAATATCCTTAATAACGGTCAATGTTCCGTACCCCTTGGTATAGGTGAAATCACTATCGCCGCTGACAACCATTTCCATGTACTGGAAACCGTCATGAGGCATGAAAACATAACCCGGCTCTGTCGCATAAACTATGCCGCAAAGCACAGACAGAAGTGTGAAAAGTACTAAAAGTTTTTTCATGTTTCTACTCCTTAACTAATATTAAAACACCATGTTTTATGCTGAAATTTTACCATACAAGATGCAAAAAGTCAATCTTAGGCGCAACGAAAAAACCATTTTCAGCAAACAAACCAAAATAAATGTAATATTCCGCCCAAACTCGCCTTAATTTTTGTGCATATCGTCAATAAATTTTTCTCTGTTTCGCAAAAAAGCTGTGCAAAACAGCTTCTTTCGGCATTAAAAAAATCACAAAACATTTATTATTATAAGCCCCGCAAAGCACAGGCAAAGCCCGATTATACACTTTCCTGTCAGCTTTTCCTTGAAGAATACAGCCGACATCAGAGAAGAAAGAACCAGAGCAGCTCCCTGATTAAGCGGGTACAGCGTTGCGGAATCAAGATGCGCCGCCGCCAGCGTACTGAAATAGGAATTAAGGAACAGACACACCGACATGACCAGTACGTACCCCAGAATTTTTCTGATACCGAATACGCCTTTCCTTTTTTCCCTGTTTTCTTTTGCTCTGAAAACAAAGAAGAATACCGCCAGCACAATTGCAGAAAAAACGTATGTAAAGAAATTGAAAACCGACACGGGAATGTGCGAATAGCTCTTTATAAACAGCTTTTGAGAAAAGCTTGTAAGTCCGTTTGCCGCACCGCTGAGTACAAGCAGGAAAAAAGAAAACGGGGTGATTTTTTCCTTGATCGAATTATTGTAAGAGCACATTATGACCACCGCAACAAAAAGCACAATAAGTCCAATCCACTGGTTCAGCCTTACAGGCTCACCAAAAAGAGCAAAGCTGAGAAGTATTGGCACAAGAACACCCAGCATCAGAAACACATCCAGCATCATGTATGCGCCCTTTTTGACTGAAACAAGCCAGGTGACAACAAAAACAGAGGTTGTTATACCGGAAAATGCGGAAATCAGGATAATTCCGCCATCCAAAGCGTCAAGCACATTTATCTTTCCGAAAAGCATCATTGCCGCGCCGATAATTATACAAAATACCATGCGCACGGTATTTGTAAACATTGCGTCGCCGAAGCCCTCTACGTATCCGCTGGTCTTTTTACCGCAGTAGCCTTTTGTCACTCCGCACAGAAGCGCCAGTGCCAGAAACAGATATCCCATTTCATTTACTCCTTAAAAATCTTGTTATATTGCCCTATTGTAGAATCAGTGTACGATTCAGCTGCCAACTAATGGCGATATACTCGCTTTGTTCTCGTCCCGAAGGGACATATCGCATTACGAAGTAATATATCGCGCCATAAGGTATATCGCAAATTCCGACAGGAATTAATATCGCTGAATTCATCTTCGATGAAATCATTATAGAATTCGGGAACGATTTAGATGCCAAGCTTTTAGCGATATACTCGCTTACGCTCGTGCGATATATTTGTTACCAAATGCGATATAACCTCATTTCATTCGGTTGCGATATGATATAAATTCCTTTTCATTTTTGACATATCTCGCCTTTGGCGAGGATATTCAAAAATATATCGCATTACGAAGTAATATATCGCACCGCAAGGTATATCGCAAATTCCGTCAGGAATTTATATCGCTGATGAATTCACACAGTGAATTCATCATATAAAGACTGTATAATCTGGATGCCAGTCTTTTTTTGCATTGCGACGTGTACGGTTTAGATGCGTACCAAAAAAAGTTCTCCTTTATGGGCGATGGTTGCAGACGATAACCATTTATCGACGACCAAGCCGATTCCGCCGGATTCTTAACAAACAGTCTGTTTATAAAAGAGATAAAATTTCATCAACATCCTCTTGCTTTGTAGAAAAAGTTGTAATCATTCTTACAAGATTAATTTTTTTGTCCCAATAAGAAATATCATATTTTTTAGTTACGGACTCCACTTGATTTTCGTTCAACACACAAAAAACTGCATTCGTATCTACCGGATAATAGACCTGTATTCTCTTTTTAATAAGTCCTTTTTCCAAGTATTTTGCATATTTGTTCGCATGTCCCGCTGTTTCTTTCCATAGCTCAGTTTTTAAAAGATACTCCATTTGAACACCAAGAAATTTAGATTTATCTAAATGTTGCAGAGCTTGCTTTTGCAGATAATCAAGCGCAATAAAATGTTCGCTTTTTCTGAAAACAACCATTTCTCCAAACATAGCCCCTGCCTTCGTGCCTCCAAAAGAAAAAGCATCAACATCATTTTTTTCTATCATTTCTGTAATGCTTGTACCAAGTGCCTCCAGCGCATTGGAAAGTCTTGCTCCGTCAATATAAACATACATATCCCTGCTATGTGCAAATTCGCAGATTGACCTGATTTCTTCGTTTGTATATAATACTCCATATTCTGTAGGTTGAGTAATTACTATTACCTGCGGTATATATTTGTAATTTTTGATACCTTGCAAATAATCAGAAAGCACATCGGGGGTTAACTTTCCCATTTCACCTTTACAAGCAAGAATTTTATTACCTAACATGCTCTCAAAAGCACCGCACTCATATGTATTTATGTGGGCATGCTCCTCACAAAGAACAGACCCCCATCTGCTTAACATGCTTTTTAGTGCTACAATATTAGCCGCTGTTCCGTTTGCCGTATACACAACACGAATTTCATCATTAAAGTTTTTTTGCATTAAATCAGTTGCAGCTTGAGAAAAGCTGTCATTACCGACTTTTCCATCCACCTCAAGTTCATTAACCCTCATTATTTCTTTCATAATATCCGGATGTGTATTTGTCCATACCTCTCCCCTGAAAGCTTTAGAAATCATTTGTTTAACACTCCTTGTTACATTATTTTCGATATTTTCCGGTCTATAAAGACTTTACAATTTATTTTAGCTGCGTTGCTTTCGCAATGCTATTGCGAGGCATACGGTTTAGATGCAAAGCCTTTCAATGTCAAGTTCGTGTCAGGTTAGGAGAAAAATTATTTCTTCATAGAAATTAATTTTTCAGCCATAATATACCCTGCTTCTTTGTCGAGGCGACTTGAACCGGGTCTGGATTCGTATATTGTATCGTAAAACATGTCACGAGTAGGAACATAGCCAACTGCATCATTACATAGTGTTGCAACAAGATTTATTCCTGTTCCGTCACCCTTTTTAACAATCTTCCCAAATTCTGTAAATATTTCAGAATTGAAACCATAAATCGTAAATTCACCTATTTGAATGCAGTGAACAGGAACATCAAAGCTTTCTGGTGTTGAATCCAAAAAGTTAACGAGTCTTTTTGCCATTGCGAGTTTATACTGCTCAGGATCGGTATTATCTGCAGAAATTTTAACGTCTTTTTTCTCTTTTATTGTGGCTATGGCATTTCTTGCGTCTTCTATTTTTTCTTTTTCCACTTCAATGCGGGGAATGGTTATGTAATCAAGCTGTGCGCTTATTTTTGTTTCTTTCAGTTCTTTTGCACATTCTGCTGTTTTTATAGCTTCGGCAGTTAATTTTTTACCCATTATAACATAATGGTCCTCAGCATCTGACTTTTTGGAAACATCGAAATGGTTTACATCCCCACTGCATCCCAAAAGGAATATCGTTACAAAGTCTTCTCCGTAGGTTTTTTTCAATTCCTTTGATAACACGGAAATATAGTCTCCGGAAAGTTTTTCACCGCTAACACAATCTGCATGGCAAGCAAAGCCAATAATTGCACCCATGGGGGTATTCACTTCATCTTTTATCATAAGAACCGGCAGTTCTTTGTCAGACTCTGTAACCGGTCCAACGATTTCCGGGCTGGTTCTGGGCGGGTTCGTCTGTGGTGTGCCATTTTTCATAAAATAATCACGACAGAAAGAAATGCCGTGCACCTCTCCCCTACCAAAATATGCAGATGCCTTTTTCAACCTTAAATTTGCCAGGGTCACACAATCTGCAACTACTCTTGTAAATACATCTATATACCCCTTTATTGAATCTGCAACAATCTCATCATCACCAAAAGCAATTCCTTCAAATCTAAAGGGTATTGCAGTATGTGCATGCGTAAAGGCAATCATTATATTTTTACGTTCAATTCCTGTGTACGCAGTTATTCTTTTTGCTATACCGGCACATATATCTTTTTTGGGATGGAGACCGTCTATGGAAAGAATAGCAAGCTTTTCATCTCCTGATTTTACTACAACTGCTCTTGCATAAAGTCTATCTAAAACATCACAACTTCTCCGTATATTAAAATATCCTGGAATTCCTGAGCCTAATGGCGGTGTGATTTCCTTTTCATAAAAACCAAATTCAAACATAATAACTACTCCTCGTATAATAAATGTAGTAGTTTTTAGAGTTCCTCTCCAAGAACTATGGTATAATTGTTTAGATGCTGTGGATTGGTTAACAACTCCTACCACTCGATGGTTTTGAGAAGGCTCCAACCACA
>SVQW01000014.1 GCA_015065085.1 Oscillospiraceae bacterium
CATAATCATATTCCTTTCGTGTTACAAAATTCCTTGTAAACACAAGCATTTTCGGTACCTTGGGAATATGTTTCGACCGCCTCGGCACTATGCCGTAATATTAGGTCTGTTATGAACACTCGTACCAGTTCGGAGGTTCATAACGAACCTCCGAATTTTCTTTATTTTACGGGCTTTTTCGGGCTTTTTGGTGTCTGCACCGCCGTAACTCAAGTAAAGCCTTGACAAATCAATTTCAAGGCTTTCTTTTTGTGTTTTTTGCTTTTCTGTATATCATCCGTCTCCAACCTTTTTCTGCTATCAAAGTTACATAATCGGGTATCGCATTTTGCTTTGCAATCAAGGCTTGATTTTTATGCAAATATGTGTTATACTTATAGTGTATGTTTTTAAAAATATTTCCTTACTGAAATTAACTTTTTATGTCAAAAATCGACAAACGAACCGACTGCTTGTTATTATCTTATTATTATTATATAGAAAAGTCAAACGGAGAATCTGCGATTTTCGGCATACGCAACATGACCGATGATAAAGTGAATGTTAGAGAAACTCTGTGGGAAATTTCCGTAGAGCAACGGAGGAAGTAAATTTGATTCTTCAGCTTATCAGATTTGTAATAGTGGGAGTCATAGCCGCCATTACGGATGTAGGAGTTCTTGTTGTTTTAAAAGAGCTTCTCCGCATGGACGTGCTCATTGCTTCGACAATATCATTTTGCGTTTCTGTTACTGCAAACTATCTTTTGAGTATGACATTCGTCTTTAAAAGCAAGAGTGAAAACAAACTCAGGGAATTTATTGTATTTGTATTGCTCAGCGTTGGCGGCCTTTGCTTAAATCAGTTTATTTTATGGATTGGTGTAAGATTTACGTCTGTATATTACTTGAAAATAAAGCTTTTCGCAATGATAATTGTTCCGATTTATAATTTTATAACAAGAAAAATATTTCTAGAGTCAAAAGAAAAATGAGTGTAAAAAAGCCATGAATAGAGTTTTTAAAAAGGATCTGTACCGATATTACGGCGAAAGCGGCGAGCCGTTTTTGAAAAAGGTGTTTCGCCCGCTTGAAATAAAGTACATCTCTGTTTTCAGAAAAGCCAATATGTGCAAATTTCTTCCGTTGAAGCTTTTTTATATGTTAAAGCTTTTACGCCTTTCCGCCAAAACACAAATTCAGATACCCGCAAGAACAACAATCGGTGAGGGCTTCTATATCGGGCATCTCGGACGCATTATCATCAATCCCGAGGCAAAGCTCGGCAAAAACATCAATATCAGTACCGGCGTCACGATAGGCGCGGAAAACCGCGGAAAAAGAAAGGGCTCACCTATTATTTCCGATAATTGCTGGATAGGCACAAATGCGGTTATAGTCGGAAATGTCAAAATCGGCAGCGATGTTCTTATCGCTCCCCTCGCCTATGTTAATTTCGATGTTCCCGATCACAGCATTGTCATTGGCAATCCCGCCAGAATAATTCCTAAAGAAAATGCCACTGCCGATTATATTTGCAATTGTGTATGACAAGCTTTAAAACAATCCCTATTTGATAAATTTCAAGGATGGAAGTGACGTATTGGCCAAAAAGGATTTTAGAATAAGGAATAATCTGATATCATCGTTCGTATATCAGGTAATTCTGATATCACTGGGTTTTATTTTGCCGAGATTATATCTTGAAAATTTTGGTTCAGAGGTCAACGGCGTCCTTTCGACAATAAAACAGATTTTTACATATATGTGCCTTTTGGAGGCAGGCGTAGGCCTTGCCACAACTCAGGCACTCTATAAAAGAATCGGAGAAAAGGACTTTAACGGTGCAAGTGCGGTTTTGTCCGCTACCAACTCCTATTATACAAAAACAGGAATAGTATATTCAGCCATTGTGCTTGCCATCGCCGTTGTGTATGCTTATTTTATACCCACATCCATAAACAGCAATGTTTTGTTCGCTATTATAATTCTGAATGCCCTCCCGTCACTGTTCAGCTATTTTGTTCAGGCGAAATACAGAATACTGATGGAGGTCGACGGAAGAAAATATGTAATAAACAATTCCGAAACAGTACTTCACCTTGCATCAAACATCGGAAAAATACTTGTTCTGTTTTTAACAAACAGCCTTATACTTATCCAGGTTGTATATTGTGTAATCGCTCTTTTACAGCTTGCTTATTTATATTTTTATGCCAGACGCAGATATAAATGGCTCGATTTAAACGCCGAACCTGATTTCGAGGCCATTTCGCAGAAAAATTCGGTTCTGGCGCATCAGCTGTCGGGCATGGTATTCAACAATACCGATGTAATACTTATTTCCGTTTTTTGCAATTTCAAGGAGGTAAGTATTTATGCTATATATAACATCTTTTTCTCTCAGGTACAAAACTTTATAACAAGTTTGGTTTCTTCTTTTACATTTGCTTTAGGTCAGATGTTCCACACAGACAGAGAAAAATTTGACAAAATGCTTAATGTGTATGAAACCTTTTACATAATGGCAACTTACTTCATTTATACCCTTATGGCGGTATTTTTGTTGCCTTTGATACAAATATACACCAGCGGAATAAACGATGCTGAATATACAAATGTTTTTCTTTTGCTGCTTTTTGTAATAATGAATCTTATCGCTAATGGTAAGCTTCCCATCAACGGCATTATTGAGTATTCGGGAGATTTTGAAAAAACTCGCCACCATGCAATATGGGAGATGATAATAAATCTTACGCTTTCCGTTATCGCAATTATGTATATGGGAATATGCGGAGCGATTGTCGGAACGATTGCAGCACTTTTATACCGTGGTATAGTGACAATTTATTATTCAAACAAGAAAATTCTCAAGAGAAGCCAGATGTGTACGTATAAAATCATAATTGCCAATACCGCAGTCTTCGCTCTGGTCATGGTTGTGTTTTTCGTTGATACATTCAGCAATGTCCCTTTTTTCAAGCTGTTGCTTTACGGGATTATGCACTCGGTGTGGATTGCAGGATTATACTTACTTGTAAATTTTGCTTTTAACCGAAGTGCTTTCAAAACTATTTTAGAGTTTCGCAGGGGGAAGAAAAATCAATGAGTGTTCCGAAAGTAATTCACTATTGCTGGTTTGGGAAAGGTAAAATGCCGCCAATTGCCCGAAAATGCATTAAAAGCTGGAAAAAATACTGTCCTCAATACAAAATAGTCTGTCACAGTGAAGAAAACTTTGATATAACGGAAAACAGATATGCAAAAGAAGCATATGAAGCGGGCAAATGGGCATTTGTAAGCGATTACGTAAGACTTAAGGTGTTGTATAACGAGGGCGGAGTTTATCTTGATACAGATGTTGAGATCATAAAGCCTATAGATGAACTGATAAAAGAAACAGGGTATATGGGCTTTGATGACAACGGCAAAATTTCAACAGGTCTCGGATTTGCTTGTGAAAAAGGAAACAAGCTGGTTGGTGCTTTGCTCGCCGATTATGATGATATATCTTTCATTCGCCCGGACGGAAGCTATGATATTACACCCTGTCCCGACCGAAACACCGAAGTCATGGTAAAGCTGGGAATGGACCCGAACAATACCGATCAGGTATTTATGGGGATACATTTGCTCCCGAGAGACTATCTTTGCCCAATCGAGTATTATACAGGGAAAAAAGTAATTACAAAAAACACGTATTCAATTCATCATTTTTGCGCCTCCTGGATTTCCAAAAGAGCAAAAAGAACACTGTTTGTAAAGCGAATCACGGGAGTAAAGCTATATAATAAACTATATGGAAAATTTCTTCACAAATTAAAATGGCTGGAGTGGTGATTTTGCCTGAAAAAGTATTGAAAAAGCTTAATGCGCGTATTTCGCCCCACTTGAAGGTTTGTTTTTTTTCAGCTCTTTTGGTCGGGTTAGCCGCACATTTATACAAAATAACAAACTGGCTTCCCAATTGGGATTCGTTGGTTTTCAGATATGATGCACAGAATATGCTTGCTCTCGGCAGATGGTTTCTCCCTGTCGCATGCTCCTTCAGCTCGTTTTACGATTTGCCGTTTTTAAACGGCATGGCAGCAATCATATTTCACGCGCTCGGCGCAGTATTCATTTGCAAGACGCTGAACGTAAAGAAGAAAATCACATCTGCCTTGATTGGTGCGTTTATCGTTTCGTTTACTTCGGTCACTTCGGTTATGATGTATAACTACGTGGCAGACGGATACAGTATAGCGTTTTTCCTTTCGACCTTAGCCGCGTTTTATATGACAAAAGAAAAACCCAACTATCTTATCTCTACGGCACTTATCGTTTTATCCTCCGGCATCTATCAGGCATATATCACTGTTACAATAATGCTTATATTGCTCCATCTGACGGATGAAATAATTTTTAATAATTCATCTTTTAAGGTGATTTTAAAAAAATCCGTATGCATGCTGCTGTCGGGAGTTACGGGCGTGGCATTGTACGGCGTTATACTCAAAGTGCTTCTCGGTATTTTTTCTGTACAATTACTGGATTATCAGGGAGCAAGTGCCGCAGCGTCATTATCAAGCCTTGATTTAGCCGCATTCCTTTATAATATCAAGAAAACATTTATTGATTTTTTCTTTGATTTTTCTGACGGTATAAGTATATATGTTGTACTGAACATCTTTGTTTTGGTTTTTACTGTCCTGTATTATCTGAAATGCATAATAAAAAACAAAATCTATAAGAGCCCGGCAAAAATACTTATGATTGCGGTATTAGGCATTCTGCTTGTTCCGGCTTCCGGAGCGCTTGCGTTTATAAATCCGAATGTTGACTATCATAATCTGATGCTGATGGGCTATTCCGTATTCTACTTGTTTTTCATTCCGGTTTACGAAAGAGGTTCGGAAGCAACAAAAAAGCGTACTGCGATAAAATGCTGGACGGTGCTTACGGCAGCTGTTATAATAATCATGAATCAAGTGGTTATATCAAATGTAAGCTACCATAAAGCACAGATGGCATACGAAAAGTCCTATGGGGTGCTTATACGTATAGCCGACCGCATAGAACAAACTCCGAACTCGGAGAATTGTGATAAAATTCTTGTAATAGGTGCTCTCGACGACAGTGAAGCTTACAGTGTTAAGCTTCCCCCGGAGATTACAGGAATAACGGACGGATATATACTTCGCGCGGACGATGAAACAGTCAGTCAAAGCGTGCTTTGCAGTGCTCTCAACGATTATTGCGGCACGGATTACAGATTTGTAAGCGGACAAGAAAAGCAAGCTCTCGCACAAAGAGAAGACATAAAGGCCATGGAAAGATGGCCATCGCCGTATTGCGTGACAGTAGCAGATGACACGTTGATTATCAAGCTCGGTACAGAGGGTGAAAACTAAATGATATATATTTCTGCGGACGATTACGGATTGTGTGACAGTGCATCGGCTCATATACAAGCATGCATCGACGAAGGAGCAATCAACAAGGTCAGTGTTTTTCCCAATATTGACAGGATTGATTTGCAAAAGCTTTCGGAAAACAAAGACATACGTCTTTCTCTTCATTTGAATCTTGTTGAAGGAAGATGTATGGCACAAGCACATGAATTGGGCTTAATAGCAGATATGCACGGCAATTTGAAGCATACCTTTTTCGGGTTATTCAAATTAGGTATATTTCAAAAAAAGGAGCTTGAGCATCAGCTTTACAAGGAAATAAAAGCCCAGGTTTTATTTTGGAAAAGCATCTTGCCTCAGAATACGCCTTTTTGCATCGACAGCCATCAGCATACGCATATGATTCCGGCGGTATTCCGCGCTTTAATCAAGGTTTTGAGGGATGAAAAAATCGATTTGCAATACATGAGAATTCCTGCCGAACCGATATTGCCTTATATACAAACACCATCGCTTTACTTTACATACAAACCCATAAACATTATAAAGCAATGGCTTCTTAAATTTCTGTGGCTGCTAAACAGACAACATCTTAAGGAATACAATGTACCCACATCATATTTTTTCGGAATCCTTTTTTCCGGTAAAATGGATGAAAAGAGAGTCAGTAAAGTTTTACCGAAATTTAAAAAGCTTGCGGAAAAAAATGGTATGGATACAGAAGTTTTATTCCACCCGGGTTATACAGACACAGGTGGATGCGACACAGAAAACAAAAACATTGTTTTTAAAGAATTTTATTTATCATCAAACAGAAAAGCAGAATTTGATTCTGTAATGAAAATATCAGAAAGAAGTGTGCAGAAAAATGCCTTACATTGATCAGGACAAGGTAGACGAAAAAACAAGAAAAAAACTAGAAATGATCATTGAAAAATCATATTCCTCATTCTGGCGGCAAAAAAGAATTTTTGATATCTTTTTTGCTACGCTGATTTTGTTGTTTTTCCTTCCGTTAATGTTCATAATTGCAATTGTTATCGTAATTGACGATCCGAGTGCGGGACCTTTTTACAAGCAGATACGTGTAGGACGGCACGGAAAAGAGTTCTACATGTATAAGTTCAGAACCATGCGTGCAAACGCCGATAAGATGATTGACGAACTGGCAAAGCTGAACGAAATGGACGGCCCTGTATTCAAAATAAAAGACGATCCCCGTATAACAAGAGTGGGAAAAATTTTAAGAAAGCTTTCTCTTGATGAGCTCATGCAGTTTTTCAATGTTTTGAAGGGCGATATGACCTTAGTAGGCCCGAGGCCGCCGCTTCCCAGAGAGGTTGAATTCTACACCGATTACCAGAGACTCAGACTTCTTGTTACTCCGGGCCTTACCTGCACATGGCAGATTTCCAAAAACAGAAACGACATTCCGTTTGAGCAGTGGGTTGAAATGGACATTGAATACATACAGACAAGAACATATCTCAATGACTTAAAAATCATGCTCAAAACACCGATAGTCATGCTTACGGCTACCGGACGATAAATCAAATTCGGGGTGAAAAAATGAAAGTTGCTATGATTGGGCACAAGGTTGTTCCGTCAAGACGCGGCGGAATAGAAAATGTTCTCACAACGCTGTGTCCTATACTTGCGGACATGGGACTGCAGGTCACATGTTACAACCGCTCTTCGGATAAAGTTGAAAACGAATACATCGGCACCGTTCAAAACAATGTGTACAAGGGTGTAAGAATCAAAAATGCCCCTACTCTTAATGTGCGCGGCTTCGCCGCGATGATAGCATCGTTCACTGCAGCAACGGCGGCATCTTTTTGCGATTATGACGTTATTCATTTTCACGCTGAGGGACCTTGCGCGGCACTTTGGATTCCGAAACTCTTCGGCAAAAAATGTGTCGCAACTGTTCATGGTCTGGATTGGCAGAGAGAAAAATGGGGCAAAGGCTTTGCGTCAAAATACATTAAATTCGGTGAAAAAATTCTTGCCAAATATGCGGACGAGGTTATCGTTCTGAGTCAGGCGGCTTACGATTATTTTAAAGAAACCTACGGACGTGAGACCACAATTATTCATAACGGAATAAGCCGTCCGAAAAGAAAGGACGCCGAAATCATTACGGAAAAATACGGGCTGAAAAAGGACGAATATATATCTGTTGTCTCAAGATTGACCGCAGAAAAAGGAATCCATTATCTTATTGATGCGTACGGAAAAATCAATACAGACAAAAAGCTCGTTATAGCCGGAGATACCAGTGATACAGATGATTATGTGAGCATGCTGAAAGAAAAAGCGGCAAGAAATCCCAATATTATATTTACCGGTTTTATTTCAGGCGATACTCTGTGCGAAATATATTCAAATTCTTATATAAACGTGTTGCCGTCCGACCTGGAGGGAATGTCTTTATGTCTTTTGGAATCGCTCGCGTATAAAAATGCCCTTCTTTGTTCGGATATTCCCGAGAACACATCGGTTGCCGAGAACAAAGCGCTCTACTTCAAGAAAGGCAATGTTGAAGATTTGGCTGAAAAGCTCGAAGAATTGTGCAACAACAGCGCTCTTGTGGAAGAGCTACGTGACGGTGCAGATGAATTTATTTTAAACAAATACAGCTGGCAGGATGTCGCAAAATTAACCTGTGAGCTCTATCAAAAACAAAAGTAAGGGTTATTTGATATGGATGATATGAAAAGCTTTGATAAAACAGAACAATACCGAAAAAAAATTATGGATTTTTTCAAAGAATCGGTAACAGATGAGTTTTATGACCTGTGGGCAGATACTTTTGAAATCGAAACCATAGATGAAAAAGAAGTCTTGATTACATATCACGGTTCTGAGGATATTAAAAAATTCAAAAAAGAGTGTAACAGAATACTTACCTCATGTATTTATTCGGTAATCGGAACAGGAAAGAAAATCAGAATATCCAAAAAAAGCAATTTTAACAATCTAAGTCCCAAAACAAAAAAGAACATTAAGGCTTTCAAGTTTTTTGTTATAGGCATGATATTTGTTTGCATTGCAACAGCCGTAATTATTGTACTTTGCAGTTATATCGGCAACAGAAATTTCAGAGAAACCTTTTACAGCACAAACAGTATCAAGGTCGATAGTTGCGTGAGGGTAATTCAGTTATCAGATTTACACAGCTCATCTTACGGAAAAAACAACAAAAAGCTTTTGGAACGCATTGAGGCATTAGAGCCGGATATTATAATCTGTACGGGCGACATTGTAAATTCAGCCAAGGACGATGCGGAGTACGCAGTTTATTTGGCGAGAGAGCTTTCAAAGATAGCTCCCTCCTATTACGTGTACGGAAACAATGAGGTGGAAAGTATATATAACTTCCCGCTCAATGAAAAAGAGCTTGACGAAACATTCGGATTCAACAAAAACACCCGCGATGAAAACGCATTGTCAAAGCTTGAAGATCCTTTTGAGGAAGAATTGGAAAATGCGGGAATCAATGTGCTTAAAAATGAAAAAGATACGATAACCGTAAAAACCATGACTATTGATATATACGGCGTTTTAACGTCAAACCCCTCCTCATTCTGGTCTTATTCCGGAACCGCATTCAGTAATTATATTTATGAAAATGCAGACAACTTTAAAATCACAGCGGTTCACGAGCCATTTATTTTTGAGGAATTTGCTCCCGAATTCTGGGGCGATTTAATGGTTTGCGGTCACACTCACGGCGGGGTTATCCGTGTTCCCGTTCTCGGACCTTTGTTTACAACCGAGGGCGGATTATTCCCCGAGAGAAACGGTGACTTTGTTTACGGAAGATACGATGCCGCCGGAAAACCTTTAATAGTAAGCTCGGGACTTGAGAATTCAAGTATATTTCGCATAAACAATCAGCCCGAGTTGGTTATTATCGATATTAACAAATTTTAGCAGCGGGAGGGAGATGAAATATGTTTACGGATATACTTCAGAAATTAATATTTTTAATTGTCGGAGTGTTATTTCTGTCATCACTGGCAATATTGTTTATTCGCTTTAAAAATGTAAACCGTGCGGAAACCACACGAATATTTAAATCTGCAGACTACTTTAACGCATGGGTGATAATGTTATGCTTTGTTATCACTATTGTATACGGAGTATTTAATCATTTCGAGCTGAGAAAATCCGTTCATGCTGTTGTGGCGCTTAATTATTCCGAAGCGTCACAGGCGCTCAATTCAAACGGCACACGATACAATATGGCAGAGATAATCAGCGACGAGGTTATAGAAAAGGCAATCAAAAAGGGCGCTCTCAAGGATGTGACAGTAAAAGATCTGAAAAAATGTCTTGTTGTTTATCCTTGTGTTCAAGGCAGTGTCGCAGACGAATCACAGTATCATATTTCCACCGAATTTGCAGTGGAGTACCACGCATCCAAAGACACGGCACATCTTGATTCCGAAAACGTTATTAAGCTGGTAACCTCAGCCTATAAGGAATACTACATAGACAAATATACAGACAATTTCAGCCTTGACCCGGAAAAGCCTGATTTTTCCAAGATGGAATACATGGATATAGTTTCCTATTTAGACAAGGAAACACAGGCTATTCTTAACTACATGTACGGTATGTCAGGTGAAAATCCCAGCTTTGTTACAGAAAACGGAAGCACATTCAATTCCATTGCAGGAAAAGTATTCCAGTTCAAGGAAACGCAAATCAACCAGAATTTAAGATCGCTTATCTTGCAAAAAGGAATTGTAAGAGACAAAGACGAATATGTCGGCAGACTTTCCTATCGTAATAAAAATATTGATTTTGACCGTCAGAAAAATGATATTTCATACAGACTGTGCAATCAGGCGATTGATATGTACAGCGGAGAAATGACACGTATAGTCCTTGTTCCGACTTGGGATAAATCAGGTAAATACTATATGAGCAGAACCAAAGTCGGCATAGATGAGCTTTCCGTTATGGCTGCAAACTTCAGTGACCGTGTAGCCTCCAATGAGAAAGAGATCATGGATAATAATCTGATAATAAATAAAATATCTTCGAGCAATCAAAGCATACAGGATTCTTCTGCGGCAGATTTGCTGATAGATTCCATATACGAAAGCATAAAGAGCTTTGAAAAAGAAGCGATAACCGCAGGCAGAGAGTATTCACGCCACAAAATGAATCAGTGTATTGCAGTAAGTATCTATGGCATTTCGCTTATGAGTGAGCTTAAATCTCTTGTTTTATTCGGCGTTTTTATGTACGTATCACTCATGCTTTATCTTATCTCTAAAAAATTCCCCAAAAAGGCATAAAGGAGGATGATGATGAAAAATTTTCAAGTTTTAAGATATTTAAAAAAGCTTTTGCCTATCATCGTCATTTTTTGTCTTTTGGCGACATATGCAGTTTATTTCAAGCTCTCAAGATCCAATACATATATAGCATCCGAGGTAATTCATTATAACGATGAAAGAGCCGAGAAAGGTATTGCACCCACCGGTGATAAGCTTGATGTAAATGAAATAAAATCTTCTTCCGTTATGTCAAGAGTTGTTGACAAAATGGGGCTCACCGGCATTTATTCGGTCGACAGCCTCATATCAAGAATTGATATAACCCCCATTGCCGATGCGGACAAGGTCGCCCAAAAGGATGCCAAGCTTGAAGAGGGTGAAGAATACATATATAAGCCGAGTACGTTTATTGTTTCTTTTGCGGCAACAAGCGGCGAGGGCCCTGATTTTGCGAGAACGGTTCTCGATGAAATACTTGATGTATATTTCGAGCAATTCAGCCAGAAATATGTAAATGTCGCTCCCGCGAACAATACAATTGAAAACCTTAATAACAATAATTACGATTTCATTGAAATGCTTGAGCTTATCGATACAAGTATTGACGATACCGTTGCTACTTTATATCAGAGAACCGATCAGAACTACTATTACAGATCATCCGAGACCGGAGTGTCTTTTGCTGAGCTTATAGATGACTTCAATTATCTCAGATATGTTAAGGTTGCTTCCCTTTTCTCCAAAGTTTATAAATATCAGATTACAAAAGATAAGTCAGTACTTGTTTCTGATTATACAACCAGAATCGACAACAATAACATTTCCAACGAGAAGGACAAGAGCTTAATTGAAGATATTGTGACGGTAATCGATGCATATGTAATCAAAATGCGTGAATCCGGAAACACAAATATCACTTATGAATATATTCTTGACACGCTTCACGAAAGAAATGTTCAGGATTATTTCGGAGATCAGACCGTAACATACGATGAATTGATGTACAGTTGGAGAGACCGCAATGAAAGCAAAGAACATGCCATCATAGATACCGCTTATTGCAATTATGTTTTGGATTCATTTACAAATTGTACCGGAAATTGCGGCGGTGTCTGTGCATCTTCGGATTTTACCTGTGCAGAGCTTTCCGACGGACAGTATGCAAAAATGAGAAAAGAAGTTGAGCAAGAAATTGATACGCTCATCAACGAGCTCACACTTCTTTACGATACAACAACGAAGACAAATAACGAGTACAACAAATATCTTGGTGCCAGCTATATTTCGGTATGGTCATCCGCATCCGTAAGAGAAAGCGTCAATGTAACACTTTATACAGCGATTGCATTCTTCTTCCTCATGATCCTTTGTTGCGGAAGTGCCATTGTTCTGGGACGAACCGGAGATATAATAAATTACATCTTCTATACAGACCATTTCACCGAGTTCAACAACAGAGCATACTTTGACAAATACTTAAAATCCAAGGATAAAAAGCTTCTTGATGATGGTACCGTATACTGTATGATTGATATATCAAATTTGGCAGAAATCAACACAAACTATTCAAGGGATATCGGTGACGGAATCATAAAAATATTCACCAATCACATAAAAGAAGCTTTCGGAAAATCAAAAACCGAGTACATTTATAACGGTAACGGCAGTTTCGTCATGCTGACAGAGGATTCGGATTACATCACTGTCGAGGATATCATGAGACTTTTCAGACTCCGACTTGACGAAAGAGAAGAAAACAAAAACGTTGTAATTGAGTACAAGATAGGTATTTCAGAAACATTCAAGGAGAACAAAACGGCAAGAAAACTGCTTTCGGAAGCGATCCGTAACAAAAAGAGCTATATTTCTGATTTAAGGGACAAAGGCTGATTATAAATATATGCCGAAAAAGAAAGGAGGGCAAGCTGCGTGGAAAATAAAATTCTTGAAAAAGCAAAAGCTTTTTATTTCATTGTTGTTGCGGTGATGATGTATTATTTTCTGAATGAATACATAGACATCGGTCTGCACATAACATTCCGTCATGCGCTTGCCCTTGTTCTCTTTGGCAGTGCAACTCTTTTGTTTTTATATGACCCGGATATTCCGAGGGGCTTTACCGCGTTTTGCGATGCATGCGTTTACAGCATTCCCCTTTTGGTAACTACGGTCGTTTCGCTTTTCATATGGTTTGTCGGGACGGTAGATGTCGGTGTCATATCAAGAGGGCTTTCCAGCTCTTTTATATATACCAATATGCTTTCTTTTGCCTTGGGTGCAGGCGCTCTGTTATATATTTTCGGGGAAAACGGCATATGGTATAACCTTATAGCGATTCTTATTGCAAATATTCTGATGATAGCTACAATTATCGCACAAAATGGGCTTGCTGTATTCTTTTCTGAATTTGTAACACTCTTAATAACATTTGCGGATGTAACAGGAGATGTCATTGTTCAGGCGGAGATTCATGAGCTTGCTTTTTGCCTCGGAGCGTATCTGATTTACATGCTTTATAAGCCCAAAAAAAGCATAACATATTTTATATTGCTTTCCCTTCTTCTGTTTTGCTTTTTGGCGGCACTCAAGAGAATCGCAATAATCGCAATAGTTGTGGCGCTTGCATTCGGATACTTTTTAAAATTCATTGCGCGCTTCGCAAAAAAAACAGCCGGCAGACTTGTCAACATCCTTGCTTTTGCGTTAATTGCCGTGCTTATTGGATATATTGCCCTTATAAAAATGGATGCCTTTGAGCTTCTTGAAAAAGCGGGGATAAACACAAGCGGACGCGTGGAGATCTACAATGCCGTAGATAAGTTTTACGAATTTAATCCCGGCTTTTTAGGTAACGGCATAGGTTTTCTCACATATCAGTTAAACGAATTCATGTCCGTGGGAGTCGGTTCCGTCCACAACGACTTTTTGCAGCACTTTATTGACTTGGGTTTTTGGGGATATATTATCTGGCTTGTGTCAATGATTGTTACCCGTGTGCTTTATTTCGGAAGAAAAGGTAATACAGACAATGCTATCATCACTTTCATGCTCACTCTATACCTTATAATCGTATCTTCGACAGATAACACTATGAACTATCCGCTTTTAACCGGAGTTCTTGCGATGTTGATGATGGGTAACAGTTTTGAAAAAAATGTGCGCAATGTCGAATTAAAGTTCGGTTGTGTTTCAAAGTCCGGCAAAAATGAAAGGAGCTTATTATTATGAAAATTTTGATGGTAAATAAATTTCTCTATTCACGCGGAGGTTGCGAAAACTATATGCTCTTTTTGGGCGAGCAACTGAAAAAGCTGGGACATGAAGTTGAGTATTTCGGTATGTATGATGAAAAAAATACCGTAAAAAACTCGGCAGAAAAATATACGCAAAATATGGATTTCCATTCTAAGGGAGCAAAAAGGTTTTTATACCCCTTTAAAATAATTTATTCGTTTGAAGCGAAAAGGAAAATAATGCAGGTAATTGACAATTTTAAGCCTGACATAATCCACATGAATAATATAAATTTTCAGCTTACTCCGTCAGTAATTTACGGTGCAAAAAAAAGAGGTATTCCTGTTGTCCAGACGGTTCATGACTACCAGATGATCTGTCCCAATCATCTGCTTTATAACTTTGACAAAAATGAAATTTGCGAAAAATGTCTCGACGGATCGTACACAAACTGTATAAAAAACAAATGCATACACAATTCAAGAGTCAAAAGCATCATAGGCGCAATAGAAGCAGGCTTATATTCCATTTTGGGAACTTATAAAAAAGTGGATTTGTACATAACACCCAGCTATTTCCTTGAAAAAAAGCTTTTGTCGGCAAAGCCTTTGTATAAAGGAAAAACAAATACAATCCACAACTTTATAAACAAGAATGACTTTAACTGTGAAAACGAAAGCAACGGGAACTACATTGCCTTCGCAGGCAGACTTTCAAAGGAAAAAGGTATTGAGCTTCTTGCAAATACCGCAAAGCTTCTCCCTGAATATACCTTTATGGTGGCGGGAGACGGTCCTGAAAGGAATTTAATTGAAAACATTGAAAATATTAAACCCGTTGGATTTCTGTCCGGCAAAAAACTTACTGAGTTCATGTCAAACGCAAAGGTTATTGTTGTGCCGTCGATATGGTATGAGAATTGCCCGCTTTCCATTCTTGAAGCACAATGCATGGGTGTGCCCGTTATCACAATGAACAACGGAGGAATGGCAGAGCTTATTAAAGACGGTGTTACCGGAATTCTCTTTGACGAACCCTCCCCCGAAGCGATGGCGACGGCTTTAAAACGCGCACTTGAAAACGAAGAGTACTATAACACTCTCAAACGGGAATGCAAAAAAGGAACAGAAAGCATTCTGAGCGTTGAAGAATACGCTGATATTTTAATCAAAGAATACGAAAGATTAATCGCGAGGTGATAGAGTGTCGCAGCCTAAAGTGAGCATCGTCGTTCCGGTGTATAACGTTGAGCAGTATCTTGACCGGTGTATAAATTCTTTGAGAAATCAGACTCTTACCAACCTCGAGATAATACTTGTAGACGATTCCTCCACAGATTCGTCACTCGAAATTTGCAATAATGCCGCAAAAGAAGACAACCGTATAAAGGTCATCAGCAAGATCAATGAGGGTGCAGGTATGGCGCGAAACGCAGGTCTTGCGATTGCAACCGGAGAGTATATCGGTTTTGTGGATTCTGACGATTTTGTGAAAGAGGATATGTATAAGACTCTTTGCGCAAAAGCAGACGAATACGCTTGTGACCTTGTAATGTCAGGGGTGCTGTTTGTAGACGGAAATATGTTCAGCGAAAAAGGCGAATGTGTATGCAAAGCATATTTTGATAAGGATACACATTTTGAAACCGAAAACGACCTGCAAAAGCTGAGAATGGGCATTGTGGGTTCGACACCGGGTGATGCTGATGACAGCCTATACGGAATGGGCACGGTAAAAAACCTGTTTAAAAACAAGATAATAAAAGATAACAAGCTTGCGTATAAATCCGAAAGAGATACGCTTTCGGAAGATGCACTGTTTATGATAGATTACATATCCTGTATACGAAAGGCAACGGGAATTCCCGAGGCGTTTTATAACTATTGCAGAAACGGCAATTCACTTTCAAAATCCTACAAAAAAGACAGATTCGAAAAAAGTCTTATTTTTGTAAGCGAAGTTGAAAAAAGATTCAAAAAAGATATCGCGCCCGACACCTACCGGGTATACATATACAGATTCTGGCAAGCAATGTGCAGAGTATTGTGTTCTCAGGAAATAATGCATGCCACTGACAGCAATATCAAATATGCCGATCTCAAAAACAGACTGAAGGCAATATGCACAAATGATTTGACCAAAAAAGCTCTTAAAGCATATCCCATTAAGACACTTCCTGTCAAACAAAGAATTTTTGCATATGCGGTAAAACACAGAATGTACTTGTTAATGAAAATGCTCGTAAAACTAAGAAGCAGATAGGTGATAAAAATGTTTTTTTCAGTAATTGTTCCGATATATAAGGTTGAGAAGTATTTAAAAAGATGTATCGACAGTGTGCTTGAACAGAGCTGTGATGATTTTGAACTTATACTTGTCGATGACGGCTCGCCCGATAACTGCCCGAAAATTTGCGATGATTATGCAGCCAAAAACGCCAACATCAAGGTTATACATAAGGAAAACGGCGGACTTGTAAGTGCACGTCAGGCAGGTATAAAAATCGCTTCGGGGGAATATGTTTTCAATCTTGACGGTGATGATGCGCTTTTACCGCAAGCGCTGGAATGTGCCAAGTGTATTATCACAAAAACAAACGCTGATATTGTTTCCTTTTCTTATAAAGAATGCCGTAACGGCAAACCGCAAGATACAATAAACGACATTGTTCCCGTGGGTCTTTACAACAAGGAGGACATGGAAAAGAATATATATCCGCATCTTTTGTCCAATATAAATATGGAGCATCTTTTCTATTTCGTGTGGGGAAAAGCGATAAGACGTACCCTCATAACTCCTCACCAGTTAAATGTCAGCACAAAAATTTCTCTCGGTGAAGATATAAGCTGTATGATCCCCTGCTATCTCGATGCCGAATTGTTGTATATGGACAATACACCCGCCTATCTTTACACCATAAGAGACGATTCACTTACCACGAGCTTCACTACAAAACAGCTCACTCAGCTTGCTGAAGTAATAAACGGACTAAATAAAATAACCTTACGTAAACCCACAGACTTTGATGAGCAGATTGCACGTTACTCCTGCTTTATGTGTTTTGCAATTCTTGCAGCAGCGGCAGAGGGAGCACATTTCAAATATCTTAATGAAATAAAAGAGCTTATTTTAAATTCAATTAATAAAGATCTTATCAAAAAAGCCGAATTTAAAAAAATAACTTTCAAAAGTAAACTTACCGTTTTCTTGATGAAGAAAGGATATATCAAAGCTGCGTTTTACATTTTATATTTTGCGGGTAAAATCAAAAAAATGTTAAAGAAAGGGTGAATAGCTTGAAAGCACCTGAAATTTCAGTAATAATGAGTGTGTACAACGGAGAAACATATCTTGAAGAAGCGATAGAAAGTGTAATAAACCAGACTTTCGATTCGTGGGAGCTTATCATAATAAACGATTGTTCCACCGATTCCACAAGCGAAATCCTTGCAAAATTTGCTTCAAAGGATACAAGGATAAAGGTTTTTCCGAATGAAGTAAATCTGAAACTCCCCTCCTCCCTGAACAAAGCCATCTCTCTTTGCAGCGGCAAATACATAGCAAGAATGGATGCAGATGATATATGTCTTCCCGAAAGGCTTGAAAAGCAATATGCTTTCATGGAAAAAAATAAAGATGTATCGTTATCATCATGTAAATTTATGACCGTTAAAAACGGGATATACATGTCCGGCGGTGCCGGCGGAAGATGTGATAATGAAGCACTGCGCGCAATGCTTCTTGTCGGAAACCCAATACTTCACCCCGGTGTTATTGCCAAAAGTGAGGTTATGAAAAAGTACAATTATGACACTGCTCTCACTTGCACGGAAGATCTTGAGTTATGGACAAGAATGGCAATGGGAAACGAAAAAATACAAATTCTCCCCGAGTGCCTTTTGATCTACCGGCTTCATGATAAGCAAATTACAAAAACCACTCTTGAAAAACAGCATACGGAAGTCCTGAAAATACAGAATAAATACTATTCCGTCATGCTTGAAGAGATGGATGAAGAAATGCAGAAATTCTATATCAGCGGTATTTATTTTACAGAATCCGCCGATATGAATAAATTTCTCCAATATGCCAAATGGCTCAAAAGAGCTGCAACAAAAAATTTCAGCAAAAATGCCATCAGTTATGCTCTCCTTGAGGTTTTGGCAGAATACAAACGGTTTGGTATATCAAAATCGGAGGTTATCAAAGCGATGCTTAAATTCAATCCGTTGTTCTTGCTGAAAGAAATTATCAGAAGAAAGCAGACGGCAAAAAAAGACATTGCAAAATATACAAAGATCGCATTGAATTTAGGTCTAAAAAAGACATCGGGAACGAAAGCGTTTCCAATATTTGAAAACAGATAGCAGGTGCCCAAAGAATGAAATTTTTTGAATACCCGTATGTCATTATAACCATTCTTGCAATGCTTTTTGTTGCAATGGTATTTATCGGGCTTTATTTTACCATAAAGTCCGTCAGAACTGCAAAAGGAACGGCAGAGAAAAACTTTTGCGGTATCGGTAAAATCGAAACTGACTTTGAAAAAGCAGGGGCCGGGAGAGAGATCCGATGCGTTGTATACATATCGATATCACTTGACAGTATGAAAAGGCTGTACTCGGAATCAAAGTCGGGCAGAATGTATGAACAAATCAAGAGAATTTTGTTCAGTCATATGTGCCTTAATACAGGCGGAGAGATTTCTCTTTACGGAAGCGAAGGCTTTGTTGCGTTGAATCGTCTGGATGCTGATGAAACAGAGCGGTCTATAAACACATGTATCAAGAAAATAAATGAAGTATGCGCCAATTACGGTGCAATAAACATTGTACGTGTAAGCTTCGGGTACCACATTACCAGCTCGACGGATGTATCGTTTAAAACTGCGCTGGCAAGAGCAAAACAGGCTTGCAGCATTGCCGAGAATGAAAACATGTTGTTTTGCCGTTGGGACAGTTCGAACGGAAAAGCTTTTGAAAGAAAAATTAAAATCGAGAATAATATCCAAAGTGAAATTGACAACAACAGATTTTTCCTTGAATACCAACCTATTTTGGATTCTAAAACAAACAAGATAATAGGCGCCGAGGTTTTATCCCGTCTTAATTCATCAACAGAAGGTATTCTGACACCGTACTCTTTTTTGTCAGCGGTAAATAACGTCGGACTTAATGAAAAATTCGATTACTATATTTTTGAAAAGAACTGCAAATGGATTGCAAATGACAAAATCAACCGTACTAAATACGTGTATACAATCAATTTTTCACGCTCTACTCTTTGCGGAAGTGAATTAGCAGAAAACATTATACGCATTATAGAAAAATACGGTATAGACTATTCGTGTATCGCCATTGAAATCCTTGAAGATAAAAGCTTGAATGAAAACGAAAAGATGGTAATGGTTGAGAATCTTATGCGATTGAAGAAAAAAGGAATTTTGATTCTTCTGGATGATTTCGGAAAAGGCTACACAAGCTTCGGCGATCTTGCTGAATTTGATATAAGCATTGTAAAGATCGATAAAGAAATCACGCAGAATTCAACAACCGAATCGGGTTTTTTGATTCTCAAAAACATTATCAGAACAGCCCACGACTTGGGATTTAAAACCCTGTGCGAAGGCATAGAAACAGAAGAACACAAAAACACTGTGGCAGATGCGGGATGTGATATGTTTCAGGGGTATTACTTTTATCGTCCGATGCCTGTTACACAATTAGAAGCATTATTTGAGAAACAGTAAGGTGATTTTATGTTATCCGTAATAATTCCCTCCTATAACGAAGAGAAATGTATAAAACGCGCATACGAAACTATACATTCTCTGCTTATGGAAAACAATATTGACAGTGAGTTTATTTTTGTAGACGACGGCTCACAAGATCAAACTTACAAAATGATAACCGAACTTTCTTTGGAAAAGAAAAATATATCGGGACTGCATTTCTCAAGAAATTTCGGAAAAGAATCCGCTATATCTGCAGGCTTGGCGGCAGTAAACGGCGACTGTGCGGTGGTCATTGACTGCGATCTTCAACATCCGCCTGAAAAAATAGTTGAAATGTATCGCTTGTGGGAACAAGGATACGAAATTGTTGAAGGAATCAAAAAAGAGCGGGGAAAGGAAAAAAAGCTCCACAATATCGGTGCAAGGTTTTTCTATTCCGTTATCAGCAATATGGCGGGGTTTGACATGGCAAATTCGTCTGATTTCAAGCTTTTGGACAGAAAAGTTGTTGATGTGCTCAATAAAATGCCGGAAAGAGGCTTTTTCAGGGCAATATCCTTTTGGGTGGGGTACAACAAAACAACCGTCGAATATGATGTAAGAGAGCGTGTGGACGGTGAATCCAAATGGTCAACCGTAGGACTTATAAAATATGCGCTTTCAAATATCACATCGTATTCCACCGCTCCGATGCAGATAGTAACGGCTTTGGGTGTTACTATGCTTATAATATCCGTCATTTTCGGTGTTTGGGCTCTTATTGACAAAATCATCGGAAGAGCTCTTGAAGGTATGACAACGGTCATAATTATAACAATTTTCATAGGTAGCATAATTATGATAAGCCTTGGCATTATAGGATATTATATTGCACGCATCTACGAAGAGATCAAAGGCAGACCAAGGTATATAATATCTTCTTCCGTTAGAAGCTCAAATAAATAATAAAAAGCACTTAACTATCGCTGTTTTAAAAAGTTCAGCAAATAAAACGGAAAAATCAATAATTATAAATATCGGCACGTTTTTCATATTAAAATCACAAAAAAACTACGGACAGCGGGTAATTCACACGCTGTCCGTAGTTATGTAATGAAAAGATTTCGGAATTCCATACAAATGTGAATGAAAAATGCGAACGGGCGCTAAACAATAGATGTTTTGCTTTTTGTATTAAATGAGATAGTCTTTTCCGGAATTTCTGCGATAAGCCCTTGGAGAGAGTCCAAAGCTTTTTTTGAAAAGCAAAGACATGTACTGTTGGTTGCAAAATCCGCATCTGTCTGATATTTCAGACAGAGACAGCGAAGATGTACGCAATAGCTCACAAACAAGACTCAACCTGTATTTGGTTATATACTCGCGAGGCGTTATGCCCTCAATATCGGAAAAAAGTGTGTGAAAATAGTTAGGGCTGAGGTTGACAAAACCGGCTATATCAGACAACGTAACTGTTTTGTCTATGTTTTCCTCAATGTACTTTTTGGATTTAAAGACGGTATCATTTTTAACGGAACCGCTCGGAGCGTTTTTAGAATCCGATATCACAGTAGCTAAAAGCACCAAAAGCTTTCCGCTGAACATAACACTGTCAAATTCGTGCGAAGCTTGCAGGGAAATAAGCTCATCAAATAATGTCTCCACCTCAATCGGATGACGGCATTTAAAATATTTCGGCACATGTTGCATACGTTCGCTCAATTCTCCTGTTGCCGAAAACTTGACATATTTGGTTTTAAAGGGAAGCAGGCTGTTGCATCTTTCACCGGGTACACCTATTCTTATATATCCCTTTCTTATGGAATATGCCACTCCGTCAGAATATGTAAGCTTTCCGTCCTCAAGATAGTATTCAATTTCGTAAAGTGTGCGCACTCTTTCCGGGGATTGCTTTAAGTCTCCGAAAATACTGCAATCAAAATATCCGCAAATGACGTTTTGTGGTAATGTTATATTCATTTCGTCTCCGTAAACAGTAAGATTTTATAAAAAATCATTAGAATATTATATTTAAATCAGTTAGATTTTATGATATAATTAAAGTATAGCATATTTTTCGAGTAAAGTCAATAAAGGAGACAAAATGAGTTTTTACAAAAAATCCGTTATATCAGTAGAAAAATTGATTATCCCGACATATAAAGAGCCGCCCGCAGAAGAACTGCCAATGTTTGCGGAAAACCGTGTTCATCAGAGAACAAGCGGAAATCCTTATCCGAACAAAATAGTATCTGCTGTCGACAGACAATCCCCCGAGGACAAGGAATATATTGCCGTACGACTTGAAAACGATTATGTAAGCGTTGTTGTTCTTCCGGAAATAGGGGGAAGAATATACAGCGCTGCCGATAAATCCACAGGTTACGATTTTTTCTATAAACAGCATGTTATCAAGCCCGCCCTTATCGGCGTTCTCGGTTCGTGGGTATCCGGCGGAGTTGAATTCAACTGGCCGTTTCACCATCGCGCCTCCGGATATATGGCTTGCGACTATACGATAGAAGAATATTCCGATGGCTCTGTGGCATGCCATCTTTCAGAGCACGACCCCATCGACCGAATGAAGGGTATGGTAAGTGTAATTCTCCGTCCGGATTCAAAGGCTATTGAAACCAGAATGAGGCTTTACAACCGCACTTTCTCCCCCCGCTCCTTTTTGTGGTGGGAAAATGCAGCTGTCCCTGTAAACGAAAGCTATCAGATCTTCTTCCCGCAGGATACGACTTATGTTAACTTCCATTATCTGAAGTCAAGAACCACCTTCCCCATCGCGGGCAACGGTGTTTACAACGGAATACCAATGAAGGAGCCGCGTGATATATCATGGCATAAGAATACAAGAGAGGCTACCTCTTACTTTGCGTCCTATTCGGATTATGACTTTTTCGGTGGATATGACCATTCAAAGCGTTGCGGCGTAGTACATATCGGCGATCATCACATATCTCCCGGTAAAAAAATGTTTACCTGGGCATACAATCAGCTTTCCCGTTCATGGGAAAAGGCACTGACGGACACCGACGGTCAGTATGCAGAGCTTATGGCGGGCTCTTATTCAGACAATCAGCCTGATTTTTCGTGGCTTATGCCCTATGAAACAAAGGAATTTTCCCAGTATTGGTATCCCATATCCGAAATCGGCGCACCTACCTTTGCAAACCTTAACTGTGCGGTAAAAATAGACAGAAGTGCCGATAATGCAAGCATCAAGGTTCAGCCATGCAAAATTTATGAAAACGCACACATCATGGTAACAGACTCGGAAAAAAACATTTTGGATGAGTCTTTCAATCTTGCCCCCGACAAGTGCATCTCCATTTCCTTGGGCAGTATTTCCGATTACGTTTCCTTTAAAATAACAACTTCAGACGGTGAGGTTATATCGGAATATACCGAGCAGAAATTCGACGAGCATAATATGCCCAACCCCATTACGGATATGCCGATTGCGGAATACATGGCGAGTGCGGACGAGTTGTATCTTGCGGGTGTTCACGTTGAGCAGTACCGCGACCCTGCGGTCAAGCCCGACGCTTACTGGAAAAAAGCACTTGAGAGAAATCCTTACCATGCTCCGTCTCTTATGGCAATGGCAAAATATTGTCTCGAAATGCTTTGTATCGAACAGGCGAAGGATTATGCTCAAAAAGCAATAAATGTCATCACACGATTCAACACAAGGCCGCTGAGCGGAGAATGCTATTACATTTTAGCTCAGATATATGAAACGGCAGAGGAATACAAAAAGGCATACGACTACTATTATAAAGCTGCTTATGCAGCAGATTCCGTAGCAAAGGCAATGACAAGAATTGCCGTGTTGGATATTCGTTCGGGCGATTACGTAAAGGCTGAAAAACATGCCGTACAAGCGCTTGAATACGGAGCAAAAAATGCTTTGGCAACCGCTTGCCTAATAATTGCAAAAAAGGAAATGGGATTTGCGGAGCAAGCCAAAAAACTCGCTTCCAATTATCTTGTTCTTGATCCCCTTGAACATCTTATCCGTTACCTGGCAGATAAAAAGGACTTCTATTCAATGCTTTTGAGCAATCCTGCCGAAACCTGCCTTGACCTCGTGTCCGACATTACGGATATGGGAAGATACAGTTCAGCTTTGGAGCTTCTGGAGGGACTTATATCCGAAAGACCCGAAAGCATCACTAAAATGACATGGCTCTCTGCCGCATATCTTGCAGATAAATGCGGAAAGAATGCCGCCGAATTTACCGAGCGGTTCAAAAAAGCAAAGCTTGGTTCTGCATACCCCTCACGTACATTTGAAGTGCACGTACTAAAGAGCTTTGCCGACAAAGGAGAAGCCGAATGCAAAATGCTTCTTGGATGTATTCTTTATAACAAACGTCATTACAGTGCGGCAGCACAGCTGTTTGAGAACAGCGCGGACACCTCATATATCGCAAAACGCAACCTTGCCGTGGCTTATTTCAGCCATCTTGATCGTCCGGAAGACGCTTTGAAGATTATGAGAGAGCTTTGTTTAGAAAGAAAAGATGATGGTCAGATTCTTTACGAGACGGTAATTCTCATGAACAAAATGAGCGTTTCTCCCGAAGAAAAAATTTCACTGATGTCATCCGCAAAACTCGACAGAGACGATCTTTTTGTAGAGCTTGCAAAAGCATACAATCAGTGTGGTGAGCACCAAAAAGCTATAGAAACCCTGCTTTCGCGCAAGTTTGTTTCTTGCGAGGGCGGAGAGCATGCCATTGCTGACCAGTACATATTTGCACATCTTTCGCTTGGACTTGCCTGCTTTGAAGAGCAAGATTACGAAGCGGCGCTCAAGCTGTTTGTGAATGGTCAGACGCTTCCCGAAAGCCTCGGCTCAGGCATTTGGAACCACTGCAAGCTGATACCCCTTAAGTACCGTGAAGCGCTTGCTCTTGACAAGCTGGGCAGACGGGATGAAGCGGAAAGCATTTACCGTTACATTGCCGAAACCGAGATTGAGTACTTCAGCAACATGCATCTTTCCGAACTCCCCTATTACAGAGCTATGTCATATGACAGGCTCGGCGAGGTACTGAAGGCACGCAGTCTTATTACAGAGTACAAACGCACCTGGAACAAAATGGAGAACGTACAAGATAACGGCTTCTTTGCAACCACACCATTCTTTATTTCCTTCACAGATAATCCCGCAAAGCTCCGTCGTTCAAAGTTCCTTTATCTTACCGCTCTTATCGACAGATACGAAGAAAATGACAATGCCGCTGACAAAAAAATGGCAGAAAGCTACATGCTCAACAACGATAACCTCTTCGCACGTATCATGTGATTGACACGGAAAGATAAACAAAAATGACGAATGACATAATCACCTTAAAAAATAGCGAATGGACAGCTAAAATATGCCCCCGTCCGGGGGCGAATATCATCGCTCTCAAATATCGGGAAAAGGATGTCTTACGTCCTCTTGAAGATGAAAAGCAGCTTGAGAATAACCCATATGTATTCGGTTCGCCCATTCTTATGCCGGCAAACAGAACTTACAAGGGCAAATTCACCTTTGAGGGTAAAGAGTACAATATGCCGCTGAATGAACCGCAGAACAACTGTCATTTGCATGGTCTTGTTTTATTCCAATCCTTTGAAACGCTTGATGTGACCGCAGACACTGCTGTTTTGCGCATTAATGACGGCAAATGTACAAGTTATCCTTTCCCGTATGCACTCACCGTGCACTATTCTCTGACAGACAACGGACTTTTATCTTCGTATGAATTGGAAAACATCGGACAAGGTAATATGCCGTTCACGTTTTGTCTCCATACGACATTTATTGAGCCCGAAAATTTCTCCTGCCCTATTGATATGTGTCTTGAAAAGGATGCACACCATGTACCCACCGGCAAATATGTTGAGCTTAGCGAAACGGAAAACGCATACGTTCACGGATCACCATCCCGTAAAATAAATATTTCGGGGTATTACCATGCCTGCGGCGATACTGCCAAAATAGGAGATTTTATTTATAGAATATCCGACAATTTTGACCACATCGTGTTATACAATGGCGGCGGAGAAAGCGGATTTCTGTGTGTTGAGCCAATGTCCGGTAAGGTAAACGGGCTTAATATGCCGGACGGACACAAGATTATTGCACCAAACGAAAAAATCAAATTCACCACATATATTTTACATATATAAATAAATGATTCAAAACAGATTTCTTGATGTTTATACTGCTTCATAGCGGTGGAAAGTGAGATTTTATGGCTATTACGTTTAACGAAAAACAAAAGTTGTTCGCCATAAGAACAGAAAATTCTCTTTACGCACTCCGTATCGAAAATGACGGACATCTTGCAGAGGCTCATTACGGTGCCCCAATAGACCGCGATGAGGACGCCGCAAGATGCCATCCTCGGGACACAAACCCCGATTTTGCAAGAATAGCTGTCCGAAAATACCGTGAGGAATATCCTGCATGGGGCGGTCTTTTCTTCTGTGAGCCGGCACTGAGAATTACCCATAACGACGGTGTACGTGACACAGAACTTATATATAAGAGTCACACCATTTCCGATGACGGAATGCGTCTGACAGTGACTATGGCAGATACATATTACCCCATAGAGGTAGCTCTTGAATACGAAATATTCAATGGTCTCGACCTGATAAACCGCCGAAGTGTAATCAGTAACAAAGGCACAGAGCGTGCCACTGTTCTTTCGGCAATGTCAGGGGGAGTTTATCTCGAGGATTATGCAAAAACACGTCTCACCTATATGACAGGCGGCTGGGGACGGGAATACAACCTCGACCGCACCGAGATAAAAGGACAAAAAATTGTGCTCGACTCCCGAAGCGGTGTTTCAAACTCACATTATTATCCGTATTTTGCATTGGATAACGGATGTGCACTTGAGGAGTCGGGTGAGGTTATTTTCGGCACACTCCAATGGAGCGGTAATTTCAAAATGACGGTTGAACGCACAGAATACGGTGCAGTCACGGTACAGATGGGAATCAATGACTTTGATTTTTCCTGGCCGCTTGACGGCGGTACCTCATTTGAAACACCCGTTCTGACGCTGGGGTATTCCACCCGCGGCTTTGGCGGCTCTTCCCGCATGCTTCACGATTATCAGCGTTATGTTCTGGGACCTAAGGAATACGCGAATAAGCCTCTGCCTGCACTTTACAACTCCTGGACTGCCTTCCAATTTGACATAGACGAGAATAAGATAGAGGCTCTGGCAGATCTTGCCGCTCAGATGGGAATCGAGCTTTTTGTAATTGACGACGGCTGGTTCGGAAAAAGAAACAGCGAGCACGCGGGACTGGGTGATTGGTATCCCAGCAAGGAAAAATTTCCTGGCGGACTGCAACGCACCATTGATGTTGTGCACAGCAAAGGAATGATGTTCGGCATATGGGTAGAACCGGAAATGGTAAACGAGGATTCCGAGCTTTTTGCAAAACACCCCGATTGGATTTTTTCCTTCCCTACCCGCCAAAAGGAAACCATGCGCCATCAGCTTATGCTGAATCTTGCACGTACGGATGTGCGTGACTTTATAATTGATATGCTCGACAACCTTTTGGGAAAACATAATATAGACTATCTGAAATGGGATATGAACCGATTCATATCCCAGCCCGGCTGGACAGATGCGCCTGAGGGAATGGAGACGGCGTTCTGGTACACCTACGTTAAGCATCTTCACGAGATTTTCAGCCATATAAAGGAAAAATATCCGCATGTAATCATTGAAAACTGCGCCTCGGGCGGTCTGCGTGCTGATATAACCATGACAAAGTATTGCGTAAGAATGAATCGTTCCGACAACCAGGATCCCCGCGACGAGCTTTTCCTGCACGAGGGCTTCACCCATGTTATAAGATCAATGGAGGCAGGCGGAGCAGGGCATCTGAGCAAAGTTCCCAACGCTATGAACGGAAGAAGTGCACCGCTCCCGTTCCGTGGGCACATCGGACTTATGGGCTCTTTGGGAATATCGATAGACCTTCGCGAAATGACCGAGCAAGAGCGAGCTGATTTCGCTTATTACGTTTCACTTTACAAGGAAATAAGACAAACCGTACAATGCGGGGACCTGTACCGTCTTATTTCTCCGCGCTCAAACGAAAATCTGGCGGCGTTTTACTTTGCTGCAAAAGATAAGAGAGAGGCAGTTCTGTTCATTTTCGGTCTCAATCTCGATTTCCGCCAGAGCTTTCCCGCACTTCGCCTTTACGGACTTTGCGAAGACAAGCTGTACGAGGTGGAGGGTATGGGAGTTTATTCGGGTCAGATGCTTATGAACAAAGGTGTTGATTTTACCCTTTGGGGTGACTATGACAGTAAACTCATACGTATACATATGATAGACTGATTCGATAGAAAGGTAAAGAAAATGGAATTCATGCTTGGTGTAAATTACTGGGGACGTGATTACGGAACCGAAATGTGGCGTCACTATGACGGGAATGCTATCCGTGAGGAATTAAAAAAACTTTCGGAGTATGGTGTTCGCTGTATGAGAGTTTTCCCAAACTGGAGAGATTTTCAGCCCGTTGATTTGACATACCAATATCAGGGCGTACGTTGTGAATACGTTAACGCAAACACAGGAAAACCTGTATATGATGACGGAGTTGATATGGACAGAATCGCAGATTTCCGCGATTTCTGCCACGCCGCAGAAGAAAATGGTATGACACTTGTTGTTTCAATAGTTACGGGATGGATGAGCGGAAGACTGTTTTTCCCGCCTGCTCTCAACGGAAAAAACCTTATAACCGACCCTGAAGCGCGTATGTTTATGAGACGCTTCATCCACCGTTTTGTAAGTGAACTTAAAAACGAACAGTGTATCGTAATGTGGGATCTTGGAAACGAGTGCAACTGTATGGGTGCGCCAGAAAACGAGTTTGAAGCATATGAATGGACAGCTGCTGTTGCGGATGCTATCCGTTGTGAGGACAAAACACGTCCGATATCAAGCGGTATGCACTCTCTTGATGTTGTTGGAAAGTGGAAAATACAGCATCAAGGTGAGCTTTGCGACGTTCTTACCACGCATCCTTATCCCTCCCCCACTGTCGGCGGAGCCAAGGAACCGTATAACCGTCTGCGAATGTCATATCTCCCCGTCGCACAATGCTTTTTTTATTCAGGAGTAGGAAAAAAGCCGTCTTATATTCAAGAAAGCGGTACCTTCACTCAAGCCTTGGGAAACCGCGAAATGTCGGCAGACTTTATGCGTATGCAGATACTTTCCGCTCTCACAAGCGGGCTTTTGGGTTACCAGTGGTGGTGTGCATGGGAGCAGGACAAGCTTGATTTCTCACCATACACCTGGAATGTTATTGAAAGAGAGCTCGGTCTTTTTGACAGCGACGGCAATCCCAAGCCGGTAGCATACGAAATGCAGAAAATGTCAAAGATTATTGATAAATTGCCATCTCCTTTTCCCAAACGCAAAGCGGACGGTGTATGTGTGCTTTCTCGCGCCATATCGTACCAAAACATTGCCATTTCTTCACAAATTCTGGCGAAGCAGGCAGGTCTTGACCTGGATATCGCTTTCAGCGATGGAGAGCCTCTTCCCGACTCACAGCTTTATTTTCTCCCATCCATTACCGGTTGGACAATTGTATATAAGCCTGTGTGGGAAGAACTTATCCGCCGTGTAAATGACGGTGCTACACTATGCATTTCTTTTGACGGTGGTCATATTAATACATTTCCCGAGGTAATCGGTGCAACTTCGATGGGATTTATGACCGGAGTAAGCCACAGCTTCACCTTTGGTGGCGAAAAAGCAGGTTATCACGGAAGTGAAATACTGTTAAATCCCACAACTGCAGAGGTTATCGCGGAAAATGAGAAAGGCAATCCCGTATTACTTAAAAACAAGTACGGCAAGGGAACCGTATATTTTATTAATTTTGCTCCGGAAAAACTTGCTTTTGATGCTTCCGACGGATATAACATATATCCTTATTACCGTCTTTACAGCGAGGTAGCAAAAGATATAATTAAGAAAAAAGCAGTAACCGCGGACAATAAAAATCTCGGGGTTACAATTAACCCCGAGTCTGATACCGAATCTCTGGTAACCGTTCTCAACTATTCCGACAGTGAAATTGTTCCTGAAATCAAAATTTCCGAGGAATACACACTTAAAGAGATTATTTACGGCGATATTAAAGTTATTCCCGCCTGTGACGGCATGATAATGAGAATAATCAAGAAATAACCATCCTACGCTATTCTGACATGTACCCCCAAAAGTGCCTGATTTTTTGGGGTGTACATATCGCATTTGATTTTATGTCTTCTTTCTGAATTTCATGGGAGTCATTCCGGTAACATCAAAAAAGACCTTTCTGAAGTGATTTTCCGAGTTGAAGCATGCCAGATGACTGATGGTTGCAATAGAATACTTACTTTTTTCAAGATATTCAATGGCATGGTTGATTTTAATTGAATTCAAATAGCTTACAGGTGTTTGTCCCAATTCCTTTTTAAACAAATGGTACAGTGTGGATTCACTCACGCAGCATTCTTTTGCCACATCACCCACGGAAAAACTTTTGTCCCAGTTATCTGTTATATACGCAACGGCGGTACGCAGTGTTTTATCTGTAGAAATGCCTGATTGAACCATGGTTGGGAGAAGTCTGCGCAAAACTTTGTAAAACAACGAATACGCTTCCAAATCTTCCGGATAGCCCAAAGACAGCAGACGGCTTATTTCATGTAATGCTTCCTTTGTATCGCTGTCACATGTCACTATTTGGGGCTCATATCTGAAGCTTTCATAGTGCATAAAGCAGCTTACATACATGACCTTTATTTCAGGATTCCCGTTCCATTCGGAATAGCAATAAACATTTTCGGGAATGAAAATCACATCTCCTTCCTTCACCTTCATCTTATTGTTGAGATAGATATATGTCCCGCACCCTTTTTCGATGATACCAAGTCTGGTTTTCCTTTTATTGCTGTTCCCTCTGCAAAAATGGTAATTTTGGAACGTATGCTCACAAAAAGACAGTTCTGAAACATATATACCCGTATTTGGCATTTAATTCCACTCCCCGATTACATAATAATTACTTTTTTCACATTATAGCATATTGATTAAAATTTTGCAAGTGGTATAATGTATACAGAGTAAAATATTTTGTAAGGAGAATATACATATGAAAGCAATACTTGTAAACGACGACAGAAGTTTAAGATGGGATAATGTTCCCGACCCTGTTATAAAATCCGAAGAGGTTCTTGTTAAAATTGAATACGCGGCTCTCAACCGTGCGGACCTTATGCAAAGAGAGGGCGATTATCCTCCCCCCGCAGGATGTCCCGAATGGATGGGATTGGAGATTTCAGGTGAAATTACCGCAATCGGAAATGAAGCAAAGGAAAAATCCGACTGGAAAATCGGAGATAAGGTTTGCGCACTTCTTGGTGGCGGCGGATATGCAGAATACGTTGCCGTAAAATATGACATGCTTATGCCTGTCCCTGAAAATTGTACCATGGCGGAAGCGGCGGCTATTCCCGAAGCGTTTGCAACAGCATACCTCAACCTGTTCCGTGAAGGCGGCATCAAGCCGGGCAACACATTGCTGATGAATGCAGGTGCAAGCGGTCTTGCCAGCGTGGTCATCCCCATGGCAAAAGCATTCGGTGCAAGAGTTATAACTACTGTTCTGTCCGATAAGATTGCTGACTCAATAAAGCATTTGAACGCTGACAGAGTTGTGGTTACAACAAAAGAAGACATATCCGAAGTGTTAAAGGAAGAACTGGCAAACGGACACGGTGTTGATGTTGCAATCGATTGCCTTGGCGGTGAAATTATGGGCAAATGCATTCACTACCTGACACACGGTGCAAGATGGATAATGATTGCGGCGCTTGCAGGTCAAAAAACAGAAATCGACCTTAAGAACATTTATGTCAGAAACGTAAGAATCGTAGGAAGCACACTCCGTTCCCGCACACCTCAGGTAAAAGCCGAGATTTTGGCTGAGCTTGTAAAGAATGTATGGCCTAAAGTGGCAACCGGTGAAGTTAAGCCCACAATACATAAGATACTGCCCATAACAGAAGCTGAGGAAGCACACGATATACTTTACCGCGGTGAAAATGTAGGAAAAGTAGTTCTTAAGGTACAGTGAGGAAAAAAGCATATAGAACAACCGGTGTATTTTTCCTTGTAACCATACTATTTATGTGTTAATATTTATTATGAAGATAATTGCTTTGAAGTACGGTGAGTCGGTGTTCGGAGAAAGTCACATTTTCGACGGTGGCAGAGGTAATGTACTTTTGCCCATCACTTTTACTATTTATCTGATACAGACAGAAAACAAAAATATACTCATCGACGCAGGGTGTGATGACGGAGCCGGATTTGAGATGTCGGTTTTCAAAAGGCCCGTCGAAGTGCTCGGAGAATACGGTCTTACTCCCGACGATATAACCGATGTTGTAATCACTCATGCTCACCATGACCATGTTGCTGCAGTGGGTCATTACAAAAAAGCAATCGTACATATTCAAAAAGACGAGTATCCCGAAGCTAAGAGGCACATTCCGGAAGGTTTTGATGTAAATTTGTTTGAGGATGGATTTACTTTCTCAGAAAAATTGATTGTAAGAAAAATCGGCGGTCACTCAATCGGTTCGTGTATCGTTCTTGCGGATTCCTACGTGCTGTGCGGCGATGAATGTTATTACAAGAAATGTCTTACAGACAAAATCAACACAGGTTATCCTTTCAACAGAGAAAAAAGCGTCGAATTCATTCAGGAATACAGCGACAAAAAATATATTCCGCTATTGTTTCATGATGTTGATATTCTCAAAGGGAAAACGGGTTGGCTGAATGTCGGCGAGCAATGACAATATCGAAATATACGTTGTAACGAGGTAATATATGAGAAAAATCAGAGTAATTCAGTATGGAACCTGGGTATGTACCCACGCAGACCACGTTGCACTTTGCATGCGCAGCATGCCTGATATTTATGAATTGGTAGGTGTTTGCGAGCCAAACGATGAATACAGAGCACGTGCAGAAAGTGCAGAAGCATACAAGGGCGTCAGATGGATGACATTGGATGAGGTTCTGAATGAAAAAGATATAGACGCCATTATTGTGGAAACCCATGAACTGGAGCAAGGTAAGGATGCGTTGTTCTTTGTTCAGCGGGGATATAATGTTCACATGGACAAACCGGGCGGTGAAGACAAAAAAATATTTGAAGAGCTGGTGAAAACAGCCAAAGAGAAAAATGTCATATTCCAGACGGGATATATGTACCGTTATAATCCGGCAATACTTAAAACACTCGATATAATAAAGAGCGGACTGCTGGGCGATATTATTTTTTCCGAAATGCACATGAGTGCATGGTACTCAAAATTCCTTGTGGACTGGCTGGGCGAATTTAAAGGCGGTATGATGTTTTATCTGGGATGCCATTTGACGGACCTTATGTATCTGTTACAGGGTAAGCCCAACAAAATTGAGGTTTTAAATACCTCCAGCGGACTGCACCAAAGTTCCTCGAAGGACTCCGGCTTTGTGCTCTTTCATTACGACAGAGGTGTTTCGTTTGCCAAAACAGTTGCATGTGAAACCGATGGTTACAAAAGACGGCAGCTCGTGGTTGTGGGTACCAACGGTGTTATAGAAATCAAACCCATAGAAGATCCCACCGTTCACGAAACAATCACCAACGCCAATGTATCAACGCTTCAATTGAGATACAGAGAAAATAATTCCGTTATCGAACAGCAATTCACCTTTGAACCTTACGGCAGATATGATGATATGATGATTGACTTTGCAAGAATGGTTTCAGGCGAAAAAGAAAATCCCTTTTCCCCCGACTACGAGCTTGAAGTGTACAAATTGATACGAAAGACTTGCGAACTGGAGGATTAAATGGTTAGAAAAAATATTGAAATCAAATTCAAAGAAGTAAATGTTGCCGATATTTACGAAACGCAAATGCCGGTTCCCGGTGCCGGAGAGGTTTTGATAAAAACATCTTACAGTGCTTTGAGTGCAGGCACGGAGCGTGCAGTGCTCACCGGATTAGTGTATGAAAGCGCATCGGAGCACACCGGTCAAAAATTTGATTTGACAAAGGAATATCCAACTTCGGCAGGAGGATATTCGGGAACCGGTGTTATCCAAAAAGTCGGCGAAGGTGTAACAAAGTTCAAACCGGGCGATAAAGTAATGATGCACGGCGGCGGACACAAGCTTTACACGGTCAGAGATCAGAGCAGAGTGTTACATATACCGGACAATGTTTGTATGAGGGAAGCCTCTATGACCATAATATCCGGATTTTCGTTAGCCGCAGTACGCAAAGCAAAAATACAGCTCGGAGAAAGCTGTATGGTGGTAGGGCTTGGACTTCTGGGGCTATTTTCCGTGCAGTTTGCCAAGCTTTCCGGTGCAATGCCCATTATCGCGCTGGATATGAACCAGCAAAGGCGCGAGCTTGCGTTGAAGCTGGGAGCAGATTACGCCTTTGATCCCACCGATACGAATTGCAGAGAAAAGATAATGCGGATCACTCATCAAAAAGGCGTAAACAGTGTTATTGAAGTTACAGGAAACGGCGAGGCGTTAAACCAGGCACTTAAGAACACCGCAAAATTCGGACGGGTTGTGCTGTTGGGATGTACGAGACTCGCGACTCCCGTGAATTTTTATTGGGATGTACATTGTCCCGGCATACAGCTGATAGGAGCACACAGCGGTGCGCGCCCCGCAAACGAATCCAGTCATGACAGCTGGACAGAGATGGACGATGCTCAGGCTATACTGGAATATTTATCTGCCGGAAGACTTGATTTCAAATCCATGATAACCGAAATTCACTCGCATGGCGAAGCTTTTCGGGTATACGACAGGCTGGCACACGACAAAAACTTCCCCATCGGTGTAGTTTTTGACTGGACAGATTTATAAAAATAAAATTCGCAGGAATTTTTAAATAGATCATACACAATAATCAAAAAAGAAAGGAAAAAACTATGAAAAAAACGAATTTTTCACGCATATTGCTGATCACTGTGTTTATGTTGGCGCTTATTGCAAACGTTTGCATGACAGTGTCAGCCGCGCAAGAAGCAGTTCTTTCCTCTGCCACTCCCTCACAGTATGTGTTTAAATTTAACAATCCCGCAGATATCAGTGCTTACAAAGGCGAAAAGGCAACGAAGGCATTTTACGATGTTGACGGAAAGCTCGCCATGTCGCTGACTGCAACCACCAATGATACTTATACTTTTTTACCTGAAGGGGTACTGAGTGAAGTCAACCTTGCAAATTATCCTTACCTGGTTTTGGGCACAAGATATTCAGAGGTTTCTTGCGATACCCAGCTTTATTTCGGATGGTCCGGCTCCCCTCTCAAGTTTATTCCCTTCAAAAGCGACTATTTTACCAAAACCGTTTTCAATCTTGACAAAAGCAGTGCCGGTAAAGGTAAATACACTGTTTATGATGCTTCGGGCAGTGTTGTCAAAACTGCTACCGACATCAGCAATTATTCAACTCGTTTTGAAAGCGATGCAAACTTCTGGAGCGGTACATTGACCGCACAAACCAGATTTGATATGCTGAATGACGGTGCAAGCATCGGCAAAACCATGCAATGGGAATACATCGGCTTCTTTGCTACCGAAAAGGACGCGCTGGATTACGCAGGCGCAATGCCTAACGATGCGGATGCTCAGAGCATTATTACCGCGCTTAATAACGCCACTCTTGCTCTGGAGGGCAGTGTGACCGCCCAGAGTGCTTTGACACTGGCTCAGGCTGAAATTGATGAAGCAACTGCAACAGCAGTATCCGCTGTGAAAGCTAAAGGTATACAAAACGTTACCGTTACAGCAATCAGCGGTACACTTTCAAACAATGAATATACCTGCAAAGTACGCGTCTCTGTAGGTGACAAGAGTTTTCAGCGTACAGTAAAGGATACAACCATTGTTCTTGATGTTGAGTCGGCTTCCGACATCACCCCCGCTCCCTATGTGTTTAAGTTCAACAACCAGACAGACATTAACTCGTTCTACACCCCGCATTATGAAGGCAAGGCACTTTATGATGCCGACGGAAAGCTCGCCATGTCATTAACTGCAAATAATGCCGATGGTATCAGTAAGTTATCCGTCAGTGCATTGGGCGAGGTTGAACGTTCTGATTATCCTTACATTGTATTCAGCACAAAATACCCCACAGATTGTTATAATCGCGAGGTTCAGATTTTCGGTTTTGACAAGGCACTTAAGTTCAAAGTCCTCGGAAAAGATATTTTCACAAAAACCGTTCTGAATTTAGACGAAAAAAGCGATGCTTACTGTACTTACACCGTATACGATGCTTCAGGTACCGTAGTAGGCACAGCTAAAACTCCCATTGCCAATTATGAAAGTGCTCCCACCGGCTTCTGGACCGGTAAATTCACCGACGACTGGCGATTGGACTGGCTTGACGGAAAAGTTGGCAGTACAATGCAGCTTGAATATATCGGCTTCTTTGCTACCGAAAAGGAAGCGCTGGATTACGCAGGCGCAATGCCCAACGATGCAGATGCACAGAGCATTATTGACGCACTTGACGATTCCGAGCTTGCACTGACCAAGGTCGGAGCAGGCACGGACGCCTGGTTAAATGCGGCGCAGGATGTAATTGATGATGCCGTAGCAAATGCAGTAGCCGTTATCAACAACAGAGGTATAGCAAATGTTACCGTAACTGCGCTCAGCGGTACACGTAATGACACAGTATATACTTGTAAGGTTCGTATCGCTATTGGCGACAAAGCATATCAGCGTACTGTCAAGGATACAACTGTTGAAATAGCCGTAGATATACCTGATGATGACCCCGATACCATGAAGAACGAATCTGAATATCTCAGTCAGAGAAACAGCTTTACCGCCGGCAGCAACGTTATAACAAAAAAAGATGCCGAAGCAGCTGCTGATGCGTACATTGAAGAATGCGGCTTCGTATCAAACGTTAATATCGACTACGAAAACGCCGTATTCAACCGTCCTACCTCCGATGCAGCCGGTACATATGTATTTGATGTATTGTTTGGAAGTGAACCCAATGACGAATACACCGTAAGCGTCACAATAAACATTCCAAAGCTGACAAAACCGGTAATGCTTTACATGGACAACAAGACCATATTCCAGAAGCTGTCATCCACCAGCAATGCAGAGCTTATCTATAACGGCGGTGTTATCGGATTGAATTCCGTGAAGCCTGAAGTAGAGGACGGCTTCCAGATTAATCTCAGCTTCCCCAATGTGGCTCCCAAGTTTAATATCAACGATCTTCCATACATTAAAGTCAGATATAAAATTTCGGGAATTCACAAGAACATCTCGGGCGGTGCTGTTCCAAATCCCTGGGGCAGCTTCCAGATATACTACGGAATAAACAACGACACCGCTGTTAGTCTGTGCCGTGCGTTTACTCCTTATACCGGTACCGGTCACCAGGACGATGATATTTTGGAAGTCATTGTAAACATGAAGGACATCCCCCAAAACGATCTTGAGGAAAGAGTTTACATTCAAAATATCACCCAGAATACCGAAAAATACATAGACTTTACCACAGACAGAACCGAATGCTATGACAATACCGATACAAAAATAAGAGATAACAACACCAAATACTCCGTAATGCGCTTTAACTTCATGCGTCAGTCAAACCTCCCCCGTAACGCAGAGGTTTACTACATCGGCTTCTTCCCCTCTTTCGAAGAGGCGAAAGCATATGACAGTATTGTTGAGCAAGGAAAAAGACTCGATGATGCCGAAGCAAAGCTGAGAAGCCTTGGCGCAAGCGGCGCAGTAGCTATATGGGGCGACGTTGCCAAGGAAAAGACGGAAATTGACAATGACAGAGCCACCCTCAATCCCGACGGCACTGTAAACCTTGCAGGTGTAAGAACAAAGGATGTTATTGCGACCAACGGTCTTATGATATTTATTGAGGAGCAATCGGGAGGCCTTGGCGGTAACATAAAGCTTAAAGACTATATTCCTTCTACCGCTGATACAAAAGGCAAACACATAATTGATATCGAGCTTCGAAGCGGTGACGTAAAACGCACGGTAACAAATATTGAAGTTCCTGTAGCTGAAAAGCCTGATGACTATATCATGTGGCGCTTCAATGACCCTGCACTCCTTTCTGATACTAAAGTTAAGATTGCCGCTGTTGATAACCCAAAGATTGAAGACAATCTCTTGAAATTGGATAACGAAAACCCCGTAGGCATGGGAGCTTTCAAATTGACTATCGATTCCGACAACATGCCCGGCGGCTCATTCCGTCTTCAGAATTATCAGTATATTCTGATTAAGCACAAGCGCATGACTGATGTTATGAACTGTAGCTTTGTGTTTAAAAATAAAGCCGGTACAACCGGTTCAATTTCCAATATGGGTTGGGGTCAGCAGCTTGACAATTGGTACTATACCTTGATTGACCCGTATATACCCGACCGCTATAATATGTGGGCATATAACTATAACATCGATACCGGAATCCTCGAGAAAAACGGTGTAAATGTTGCACTCAATCCTCCCGTTGTTCCTGCTTACATCGGAATGTCCGATACCTTCGAGTTTAGTTTCGGTGTACGCAGATACGCAGACCTCAGTGCCGAAATCGAATTTATAGCATTCTTTCCCTCCATGGCGGATGCAAGAAATTATGTACAGAACATCGAAGTAAAAGAAAGAGTAACCTCCAATACCGAGCTCACACTCAGAAACTACACAGGCGAAACAGTGGACTTCTACGACGGTAATACTCTCGAAACCGCACAGGCGAAAGCACTGGGACTCATAGACAAAATGCTTCTCGACAATGAGGCTTCCGTTGTAATCAATGACGTATCCTACACCGCTCCCGAATTGGGTGCGACCGACGGAAGCTACGTGTTCACCGCAGATGTAAAATACAACAACGAGGTTATTTACACCACCGGTAATATCACTCTCACTGTTTCCAAATCCGACACCATCACCCCCGTTATTTACAAATTCACAAACCCCGAATTTGTAAAAGAAATCAGCAAAAAAGCTGTTTGCGATTACACCGCAATGACTATAACCGCCGACAGTGATGTATCCTTTACCTTTAATACTGATCTGGCAAAAACCATCGCAAATCTTAACTCTCACAAGGCTATGAAGCTTGGTGCGGATTTCACCGGAACAGGTATTGCTTTGAGCATCAACGGAAGCACTCTCGCAGACGTTGATTTTGAAAAGCAAGGCGAAGATATTTACATTGACTTGAACGGCTGTGATTTTGACGGAATTGTTGAACGCATTACCGTTGTCTTCAAGGGTGCAACCACTGCAACTGTTGAGTATCTTGGTTTCTATGAAAATATTGTCGCTGCAAAAATTGCTGATTTGACCGCAACTCCCGACACTCTCAATGCTGCCGCAGCGCTCTTCCCCCAGACAAAGACCTTCACCGATTACCAAGAGGGCAAAACCATTTCAGATGCTAAAATGCATACTGAAAAATATATCAACCATATATTTGAAGGTACAGGTATAACAGGCGTAGCTGCAGACAACATCACTTACACTAATTACGTGCCCTCTACCAAGGAAAATGGCGGTTCTATTGACGTAAGCGTAAGACTCAGCTACGGAGATAAAACCGAAACCTACTACAAGACAGTAAACTACAAAACAAACTTCCAGCCCAAGCCTGCTGACGAAGTAGTTCCTACTTACACAAGCGAAGGGCATGAATTCCTTGGTTACGACACCATTACCGCATCCAAGGACTTAGTATCTGTGCCTGATACCATTGAATTCAATATAATGGTTAGTCAGGCTGATATCGCAAAGGAAATGCCCATTATCACCAATGGTTCTGCAACCGTTAAGCTGGTTGACGGCAAAATAACCGTGGGTACTCTCCAGTCTTCCGCGCTTAACGCTGACAAATGGACTCGTGTTACAATCACCTCCGACGGTAAGATTTACCTCGACGGTGTTCTTGATACAGAAGGGTCTGCTGTAACCTTTACTACTAACGCTCCCATTATTGGCGGTGCCAGTGATGTCACCTACAAAACAGAAAAGGGATCTGATAGCATAGAGAATTACATTGAAACAATTAATTCGTACGGCTTCATCGGTCACCTTAAAGATGTACGCTTCTTGAGCGACGACGAACTCCTCGCACACTGGTCGCTGACTGCAGACAGCTACAAGTGGCTGGAATACTTCGACTCCTCCAATAATGAAAACACCGCAACATTCAACAGTACCGGTTGGTACAAGATGGAAGCAGGTCTTCAGGGTGATTACTCCATCATTCAGTTTGGTGATACCCAGAGCTACTTCTACTTTGACAGAGACAAAGAGAATAATCACGAAATGCTTCCTTATTTGTTCAAGTGGATGGCTGAAAACAAGGATAAATATAACATCGGTTATGTAACCCTTCTCGGCGATGCTACCCAGAACAACACTCGTTTCGAGTGGGATGTGGTCCGCGAGTCCTTCAAATACCTGGATGACGCCATGATTCCTTATGCAATTCCGCTCGGAAACCACGACTATCCATCTCCATCCTCAGGTCTGGGTCAAGAGCTTCGTGATCCTTCCAGATTCCTGGAAGCATTTGATTACGACGAATATGTTGGAAGATTTGGCGACACCTTCGGTGGAACTTTCAACGGTGCCAAGAGCCTTGAAAACATGTACAGCCTTGCAAACATCGGCGGCGTTGACTATATTTTCATTACGCTGGAATACGGTCCGCGCGACACTGTGCTTGAATGGGTAGGCAATGTTCTTACAAAATATCCGAATCACCAGGCTATTATTTCTACCCACTGCTACTTCTCTACGGATGGTACTCTTACAAATCGTGATAAAGCCAACGCCACAAAAACAGATGGATTTAGCGATGGCAATGAAGGTCTTGACATCTATAATAAGCTTGTTACCAAGTATCCTAACGTAATTCTCGTAACCTGCGGACACTCCCAGGGTGATGACACCAAACAGCATCCTCACAGCAGAGATGACAGCTATCTGAACTCTCCCACTGCGAATGACTTTGGCAATGATGTAATCCAGATACTTGCCGACTGCTCCGCATACGCACTTGATTACTCCAATGGTGGAAGGAAAATCAGCGAGGACCAGAATTTCATATCAAATCACGTGAAATTCGGTTCGGACGAAGGACTTATCTTCGTGATGATGTTCGAGGACGGCGGTAAGACCATGCACACCTACGTTTACTCAACAATCCACGATGCATTCTTCCGCTCTGTAAACGAGCAGACACACACCATTAAGGATATCAAGACTCAGCCCGCGCTCAATGTTGTAGGCACCGAGCTGAGAGAAGCCGATGGCGAACTTCCCATGGGTATGCGCTTCAAGATGTCTCTTTCCAAGAGCTATGAGAACTTTAAGGACAACGACATCAAAGTTGTAGGATATGGTATGGTTCTTGTTCCCGAGGATGTTGTGGGCGATGAGGAAATCACTGCCGAAATGTTCAAGGGTACCGACATGGCTGATCTTGTATACGTCGAGGAATGTCAGGATGCTATATTCTACCAGGATAAATACAGAACCGACTTCACGGTTGTTATCCACGGTGTTCCTCTTGACAACGAATACGCGATGTCGAGAAGCATTGCCGCAAGAGCTTATGTTGATTATACTGTCGACGGTGGCGAGGTTCAGAGGCTTTACAGCACTAAGACCTTAAGCTGTTTCATGAACAGTCTTATCAACCCGTAATTAAATCAAAAAAATATCAGACGGCAAATGCCGTCTGATGTTTTTTACGTAAACAGAAAGAGTTTTGGGATGTTTATCACAAAACTCTTTTTTTACTGTTCTTCCAAGGATATATTTTTCTCATAAACTGCTTTAGTTACAGTGCTTTTTATATTGCGACGGCAGAATTCCGATATGCTTTTTAAAGGTTTTTGCGAAAAACGAAAGATTGTCAAATCCGCAAAGTGAAGCAGTTTCGGTTACAGTGTGCCCCGCATCAAGACAGTCGATTGCCTTGATACAACGGTAATTGTTCAAGTTTTCAAAAACCGTCTGTCCGGTGTACTTTTTGAATTCCTTGCAAAGCATATATTTATCAAGAATAACCGCTTTTGCGATTTCATCCAGTGTTATTTTCTTCTGATAATTATTGCGGATATACAAGATTGCCAGTTTAATTCTTTCATAGCTTTTGTTGTTTGAGGTTCTGCCGTTTTTCGCGGTGCCGTGCTTTATTATTTCAATCATTATCTGAATAAGCAGCATATTAAGCCTGGCAATTCTGCACATAGCTTGCGAATCGGCATAGACACTTTTAAGTTCGGAGAACAACTCACCAATCGCTGCACTTTCAATCACCGGTTCAAAATCCAATGCGCTTAAATTAAAGTTCATTTGTCTGCAAAACTCGGTGCCTACAATAAGGCAATCATATGTCAGTTCTTTTTTTGTGGCAGTATAATGAATAATATTGGAGTTTACGAACACTGTGCTGTTTTTGCAAAAAGGATACTCTTTGCCGTTCAGCAAGACCGTACCGCTACCGTTTGTGCAAAACTGTATTTCCGGATTTTCATGCCAGTTATTCTCTTTACTTAAGTTGTGATAATTTTTCTTTATATCCACATTCAGTACAAACGGCAATCCGTTTCTCCACTGCTCATACTCTTCATAGCGTGTTCCAAGCATATCATCACCTATATCACAATATAATGTTAATTTATCACAATATATCAATTGAATTATAATAAAATCTGCAATATAATTATTATATAATAAATTAAAAGCTTTGTCAACAAGGAGAAAAAATGAATCTTATCGCTCAGCTTTTCGGGCTTGGTGCCATGACGGCACTGTTTCTCATTTATCAGCAAAAAAATCGCAGACACATGATACTTGCCAAGCTTACTGCAGACATTTGTTGGGTAGTTCACTATTTATGTCTCGGCGGGTTTGCGGGAATGATACCCAACGCGGTCGGTATATTCAGAGAGCTGGTATTTATAAACCGAAAAGATAAAAAATGGGCGTCACATGCCATATGGCCGATGGTTTTCATATTTATAAACTGGGCTTTGGGAATAAGAACGTTTAATTCATGGTACAACATTTTGCCGATTACGGCTTCTACCTTTGTTACCGTATCACTTTGGATTGATAACCCGAGACTGACTAAAATTATTTCCATCCCCATCTCCTCGGCGTTTTTGATTTATGACATTTTCGTAGGTTCATATATAGGTATCGTAAACGAAGCTGTTTCAATTATTTCAATTATACTTTATTTCATAAAAGAACATGGAGGAAGAAATGAAAAATAACGTTTTTACAGATGATGCACTCTGCGAAAAAGAGCTGATTATTTCGGAAGGTCTGCCTATTGACGATATTGCGGCAACGATTGGATATGAAAACAACGAGAGCGCGGTTAAGCTTGGGGATAGATTTGCCAATGAAATAACCGACTGTTTTGTCTCCGATTTTGAAAGACCCGAGGATAAGATGGCTCATGTGTCCACATTTGTTGTAGTCAAGGATACCGTTTATATGTCCTACTACGCAAACACAAAGGAGCCGTCCGAAGACCCCAAAAATCAGACAGCGCGTTTTGTTTATGCGCCTATCAACGATATAGAAAACAAGACATTTATTGATTTGCAGACAACAGGCGATGTTGTCGACGGCAAGATTATTGACAGGGTTTACGATACCATTCTCATGCAAAAGGATGAAGATACAATCTACATAATGTGGACCGCAAGCACGGAAAACAATTACTACCGTTTTTACTGTCCCTTCACCCTCTCTACCAAAGCGCTGGGCGAAATCGGTGTGAACAGATTCAAGGCAGGAAATATTACAAATGATTTTTCGGCAAGCGGTATCAAAGGGGCGCTCGCTCAGAACGGCATTCCTTGCAAGCAGATGTACAGCGACGATATAGGTATAATGCAAAAGCTTTCCGAGAGAGTAGAAAACGGCAAAACATATTACTATACGGGAACATACTGCGGTGAATTCAACGCCATAATCAAAAGCGAAGACCTGATTACCTGGGAATATGTCGCACAGCCCGATTTTCCAAACAATTCCAGATGGGAAAACGCAACGTATGTTTTGGGCGACAAAATCTTCTACTTTGTAAGACAGTGGGAAGCCAAAAATAAGCACGGATTCCTTACGGTATACAACATCTCCGACAACACGTGGGAAAAGCCCGTGCTGATTGAAGACTGCCAGTCCAGAAGTGACTTTATTATGTTCAACGGTGCCCTTTATTTATTCCATGCACCCATCGACAGGGAGCATATCGGTATAGTAAAAATAGACACAGATGATATTAAAAACAGCAAGGTGGTTTTATCGGCAAAAATGAATTCAAGCTGTTTCTATCCTTATATACAACATTATGCAGACGGTAACTTTGCCATGTCCTACACGGTGGCAAGAAAGCACATAAGACTTGCCGCGTTCAATCCCTCAAATTATCTCATATAACACAAAAAAGCCTTGATGAAGTATTGTATTCTAAAGGATAGTTAAATAAGAAAAAACCTCTGAAAACGGCATGAAAAGTCGAATTCAGAGGTTTTATTTATCCGGTGATATTTTGTCTTGCGACAACGCGATATATTTGCTTACGCAAATGCGGATATAATATAAATTCTCGTCACGAAATGATATATCGCGCCGCTTGCGGCATATCGACTGCGAAGCACATATATCAAATTCCGCAGGAATTTATGTCGTTGCGCAGTGTCCCAAGGGACAATGCGCTAAATCAAGGCTTTTCTTTTGTGGTACAATTATCTTTCCACACGCAATTTCAGATGCATTGCATTTACGCGGGCACCCACTTCTCCGTATATGTCGGAATACTGAATAAGCATAAAGCTTCCTTTCTCATCGGCAAGGGTTATATTTTCTGAGTAAAAAGCATATATTCCTTTTCGCTCAACAACAAGGCATCCCTCATCCCAGTTTTCGGCATCCTCGGATGTATACATAACAAAGCCTTTAAGTTCACCCGCTCTGCCGTGAAGAATATACACACCGTCAATGTAACCAATCTGAGGATTTCTTATACCCTGCGCAAGATGGCAGGGCTTCAGAATCTGCCATGATTTGCCTTTGTCATAACTTACGGCATGATCCATCTCACATTCGGCGTTAGAATTATAAGTATATACATGCAATGCGCCTTTGTGGTCGAATATCATGGCGCCGTAACCGCGTCCGTTTGTATCGAAAGGCACCGTACACCACTCGCTGAAGTTTTTTCCGTTGTCGCTGCTCTTATATATGCGGAATTTGTGCTCTTCGGAGCTGCCGAGAAAATTCGGGTTGCAAAAATTAAGCGCGTATACATCGCCTTCGTAACAGCAGGCATCGTAGGTACGACCCTCGTATGGGCAAAGTTCAAAAGGTTCTGACCAGGTTTTACCCTTATCGTGGCTGATCAGGTACTGCGGTGTATGCCATGGCTCACAGCACACCTCTCCTCTTTGCGTATTACGCAGGCAAAAAGCAATTATATCACCGTTATCACACACAACCGCTTTTTCCACAGATATTGAATTTATACCGTCCATGAGGACTTTTTTGGAATACTCCAGCTCGTATACATCCGAATATGTTTTACCTGCATCTTCGGAAATACGGTATTCTACAAATCCGAATGCAGAATGACCGTTAAGACGTACTGCAGAGCAGTTGGAATTGAACTCTATAAAGCAACCGGGGGCAAATTCTGCCATGGCATGTGACATATGTCCGCTTCTGCCGCGCACCTCGTTATTCACATATATTTCGGGGGCTTCCAGCTTTACCTTGTAATTGTTGTGTATTATTTCCTTGAAGCTCATAATTAATCTCCTCTGTATCAGTATTCAGCTTATCCTTTTTAAAATCGCCCGGTGTCATACCGCAATGTCGCTTAAAAAACACCGCAAATCCGCTTTCGCTTTCAAAACCAAGTGCATAACACACTTCTTTTATTGTGTATCTGTCCGACGCCAAAAGTTTTTTTGCCCGATTTATTCTGGTGTAGGTTATATACTCAAAAACGCTTTTCCCCGTATATTTTTTGAACAGTCTTCCCAACTGTTTTGACGAGAGACAACACTCCCCTGCCACATCATTGATGCTTATGTGTCTGTCAAGATTTTCATTGATAAATTTTTGCGCCACATACACTCGGGAATCAAGATTCCGGCAGTTATAGGTGGGGATTTGTATGTCTGCTTTTTCGCACAACAACCCGACAATCTCAAGCAGCCGTCCTTTTATGACGGCAGGCGTTAAAAAATCTGTTTTTTCGCTTCTTTCGAGAATATAATTTATGCTTTGGACAATATTGTCCGATAACGTGATTCTTTTTACTTTTTTGGCTTCGGACAAAAACATTTTTCCATCAGAATTCTCCAATGAAAAAGCAAGCGAAAATCTTACCGTACCGTCACTGCAGCTGATAAATCTGTGATTTGTGCACGGCGGTATGAACAGTGCCTCAAGTGGCTGTATTTCAACGGACGTGTCATCGCAGCTGTACAGCGAAGTACCTGACAAATTGAAATGGACTTCATAAAAAGAATGAAAGTGATAAATCCAGCTGTTCCGGCTGTTCATTTCGGCGGAGGACAACAAATCCAACCACAAAATTTTAATATTGGGAATGTCTGTGTCCGAAAAGGACATCTTTCTGAGTGTCAGTGCACGTTTGGAAGTATAATCAATAGTGTTCATTGGTTTTGTACCGGAAAATAGAATTTGTTTTTTTCAGTATAACATTTTTTTTGCGCACTGTCAATAAAATGTCCGTAAATGTTAATAACATGTCCTTTTATCCGATTGACACACCTTTCCCGAGGATGATATAATCAAGTGAGGTGAAATTATGCTTAAAACAAAAATACTGAATAAAGAAAAAACTATCGGTATGTACGTACAGCTTTGCGATATAAGTATTGCTAAAATTGCGGGAATGGCGGGATATGATTTTGTGTGGGTGGACACCGAACACAGCTTTATGTCACTCGAAACGCTTATGGGGCACATTTACGCGCTTCGCTCGACCGGAACTCCTGTCATCGTGCGCCTGCCTCAGGATGACCTTACCGCCACCAAAAGAGTTCTTGAAATGGGCGTGGACGGAATTATATTCCCAATGGTTAAAACGGCAGAGGAAGTGAACAGGCTTATTGCTTCCACTCTCTATCCGCCTCACGGCGACCGCGGCTTCGGTCCGATGAACGCAATAGATTTCGGATTGAAAAACACTGCCGAGTACATAAAAAATTCAAAGGACAAGCTATGCCGCTTCATACAGATTGAACACAGGGACGCCATTGAAAACCTGACGGAAATAATGAAAAATCCGTACATCGACGGTTATATTTTCGGTGCAAACGACTTGTCCGGTTCATACGGTATGCTGGGCGAAGTGTTTTCCGACAAGATAACAAAAATCATTAGTGATACCATCGAATTACTCCACAAAAACGGTAAATATGTTGCCATAGCTTCGGGTGGATACTCCGAAGAAGTCATAAGCCACTGGAGCGCTTTGGGGGCTGATATGCTGTCTGCAGGTGCGGATTTTGATTTTATCAGAGACAGTGCACTGAAAAACAGAATTAATCTTGAGAAATTACATAAAAACAGATGATTTGGTATATACCGCCGTGCTCAGTTTTTACTGAGCACGGCTTTTTATTACAGCCATTGTATTTTAAGTGAAGTACTTGCAATTTAATCATATATGTGCTATACTTTATTCGTTATAGTAACTATCACTTCTGATTATTCAGACACCGACATTAAATACAACAGGAGAACATTTTATGAAGCCATATACACATTATACTCCCACCGAAAACGGATTTGCTATCAGCGCAAGCAATGATTTTTTTAACAGAACACTTTACGGTTCACACAAAAACGACTACAAACCGGAGCGTTTTTTTACTTTTGCCGGTGATGTCCCAAAATTCATGGGTGCCATAACCGACTGGACGAAGGACACCTTCAGTACATACGAAAAATGCGGTATACTGGTAAGCGGTCTTGCTGTAACACCGGGTCAACGAACAGCGTTTTATTATTCCGAGGATATTGACCAGACCTCGCGTTGGTTCCATGACTCGGAGGATGTATGTGCAGAATTCAAAAACGGTTGGATGGAGTATAGGCTTACTCAGATTTCGTCCTGGGCACCGGATGTACGTGTAAATATAGAAGCATATCCACTTTTGCCGGATGACGGCTATCTTATTCATTACAGGATTTCAACCGATCAGCGTATTTTCTTTACCGCCGGATTTGGCGGAATAACAGATACCTGCGAGGCACGCTTTGAGTACAGAGGTGAGCCCAAACGCAATTTTTCGGCAAAGGACACAGTGGGAAACACCATAACTATCGGCAAAAATCGTGCACATGTAAAGCACACCGACGGTAAAGCAATGTTCGTTGCCACAAGCTTTGACGCCGATTTCGCCATTGGCTCTGCAAATGCCATGTCAGCCCCCTACCCCAGCACATTCCTGGGAAATGAGCCTGAAAACGAAAACGATTGCGTTGTAAAAATTTCCGCGCCTATCGAGCCGGGCGAAGTACTGGACGGATATATCATTGCTATTTACAATTCCGACGAGGGTACTCTTGACAAATGGCTTTCCATAAAGGAACCCGTGAGCCATATAAAGCAGCAGATATATGCAAAATATGCCTGCATTGATGTATCCACGCCGCAAAAAACACTTGACTTGACAATTGCCCCTACGGTTATTGCGCTTGATTCCTCCTGGCACAAAGATTCGTTTCATCACGGTTCTTTCGCTTACCACGCACCCTTTTTAGGCTGGAGAAACTGGTATGCTCCCACTGCGCTGGGCTGGGGCGACAGAGTTGAAACCACCATGGCTATGTGGTTGAGTTACATTTCACGCGGCTCGGTAGAAGATGAACATGTATGGTACGATTACTCCGTTATACCTGATGGTGAGGATAAATTCGACAGAAGATTTCACATGCTTGAAAATCCCGTCGGCAGATTACCCTCGGACTTTTCCGCAGTAGACACACCCACCTACGGTCCGTACAATATGCAGGAATGCGCTCTCGATATGATGCTTTATTACATCGAGTGGTCGGGAAATCTTAAAATAGCCGAAAAATATTACGATGACCTGTGTTCTATGGTGGAATGGGAAAGACGAATGTTTGACCCGGACGATGACGGGCTTTATCAAAATCTTCTCAACACCTGGATTTCCGACGGACACAACTACAACGGCGCAGGATGTGCGCAGTCAACCGCATATAACTACCGCGCCAATCTGGTTTTATCCAGAATTGCGGAAAAAATAGGACGTGACGGAAAGGTATTTGCACAGCGCGCCGAAAAGATAAAGCGTGCACTCAACGAGAAATTGTGGGTAAATCAGGACGGCGTTATTGCGGAATATCTCGATACCGTAGGCAACTGCCTTATTCATCCCGCAATAGAGCTCCCCTCGGTATACCATGTTATTGATTCGGACATGGTTGACTTTTTCAAAGCTTACAGAATGCTTCGTTACACCGAAAACCGTCTGAAGAACATTGTCACACCGGGAACGGACGGAAGGCTGTGCTATTCCTCCGACTGGCTTCCCAAGCAGTATTCCAACCACGGAATATTCCCAGCCGAAAATGCTCATCTTGCACTCATGTATTTCAAGCTTGGCCTTAAGAACGAAGGCAAAAAGATTCTGGACGGTATTTCAGATTGCTATTTCACAGGTAAGAATCCCGGCATGGCACCCCATGTCCAGTCCGCACTGTGTACCTCCGATCTGGGTGATCTGGATTTTTCCGATGTGTCAAGCACATATCTTCGTCTTGTTATAGAAGGCCTGTTCGGAATAAGAATCAACAATCTTGAGGGCTATGTTTACATACAGCCCGGTTTTCCCGATGAGTGGGACAACGCAAGCCTTACTCTTAAGGATATCGCTTTGCATTACACCAGAAAAGGCAATGCTGAAATTTTAAATATATACTGCGACAAAAACGAAAAGAAGCTTATACGAATCCCCATGCGATCGGGCAGCATTGAATCCGTAATGCTTGACGGTGTGCCTGTTTCATACAAAACAGTGGCGCATCCCAACAACAGCTTCATCGTGGTTGAAATTGACAAAATAGGCAGATTCCAGCTTCGCGTAATGCACGGATGTGCCCCCGTTCCGACAGTTACATATCCCGAAAATGTGCTGGCGCAAAACAGAATGGTATTCGAAGTAAAGGATGCTGTAATTACTGATATATTTGATGTGTCCGAAACACTCCATGACATAAAAATTGTGTGCAACAAGGTTTATGCAACAGCAAAAGACACTTTCGGAAAGCACACACTGTTTCTGCGCACGGCGTCGGGCGAATACGATGCATGGCTTGCCGCGGATTACACAATTGAACAGGAAAAAAACGAAGAAGTCCCGCTTGAAAGCAAGCCCTTCGACCCTGTTGACATTTCAAACTTCTTTAACTGCAATATGACCGAGGTGCATGAGCAGGCATATATACGTCCCAGACCCGAAGGCTACTCCATGGGACTATTCCAAAACGGACGTTATTCACACAACTGGAACCAGATGGGACGACACGTTGTGTACGTTGATGACACCATGTTCAGAACCTCCGGAGGCATTATTCACTCCCCCTCCGGAATACCCTTCATTACACCCGAGAACGGCAAAAACTTAGCCTGCGTTACCATGTTTGATACTTTCCCCACGCAGGTTACCGTTCCTCTCGGCGGAAAGGGACAGGAAATTGCGGTTATGTTTATAGCAAGCACCAATTGTATGCTTTCCCATGTAGAAAATGCGCGCATAACCGTCACCTACACTGATGGAACTTCACAGCATGTAAAGCTTGTTTATCCCTTCAATATCGATGACTGGCTTACATCCGCACTTACCACCGAAGCAGAAATATTCTATTTCAGCAATGTTAATCATGCAACTGTACAGCGTATAAGAATCAACCCCGAAAAAGAACTGGCTGATATAAAAATAGAAGCAGTTGCCAACGATGTGATACTTGGCGTTGCAGGTATAAGCATATCAAGAATATAACGCAAAACAGCCTTGACAAGAGTCAAGGCTGTTTTTTATTTTCGGATTTTTTGCGGAATTCCGAGGGTGAAGAGCCGTGAACAGCACGGAATTCACGATAAAAATGCGGCATTGAGTAATAACCGCTTTCCAGCGCTATTTCGGTAACCGATAAATCGGTGTATTTCAGAAGTCGCATAGCGTACCCAAGCTTAAGCTCGCGCAGGTATGATTTGTAGTTCTTGCCGATGTGCTTTCTGAAAATCGAACAAAAATAGTTTTTTTCTAGAAATACAGCATGCGCAACCTCTTCCAACGACGGATTTTCTTTGAAATGCATGTTAATATAAACAACTGCATTCGCGACAGAAGAAGGAAATGATTCATTAACCGTACTTTTTTTCATATGCGGCAAAACAAAAGCCACAGCAGCCTCAAGAAGCTTTTTGGTATAAACGTATTTTTTTGTATCTCCATCATTCGCAGAACCTATAAGCTCCAGTGTCTCACGCAAAAGCGCCGCATCGCCATCATCCAGAAAACAAATGGGAAAACCCGAAAACGGTAGCTCTAAATCCCGCAAAACATGTGTGCCGAACTGAACATTTAACATTGTAAACGCCGGAGACGGCTCGTATTCATGAAAATCGATAGGTGAAAGTAACACCGCCATATTGGGTAAAACCGTATACTCCTTACCGTTCAGTATAGTTTTTCCGCTGCCCTCCAGTATAAGCTCAATTTCATAAAAATCATGAAAATGAACCCCGCACGGACGTTCTACCGATTTGACGGTACATGACATTTGTTGAGCGGAATTAAATTCAGGACGCACCAAACGCAAATTATCTCTCATATCCATCCCCTTTTTTATATGGCAAACTGACGGTACGTATATTGTATCACTTTTTATGCTCTTTTTCAAGCAAATAATAATATATGCACTATATTTCTTAAAAAAAGTGTAGTTACATATTTTTTTCATGTGTATAATAGGAGCAAATGAATCCGGAGGGACAATAATGAAAAAAGATTTATGGATAAAAATGAAAAATTCCGCAAAGGAATATTACAAAAAAGCAGGCATTGTCATCAGGAAAGACGAAGAAATCGAGGTTGCGGACTTCGGGCTTGACAACTCAGAAAAAATCGGCTTGCAGCTTTGCGTTTACATAAATACCGACCGTGTATGTGCCAAGGAAATGGTACTTTTACCTCATCAGACATGTCCCGAGCACAAGCATGTAAAAACAGACGGCAAAGAGGGGAAAGAAGAAACCTTCCGTTGCAGATACGGAAAGGTTTACCTTTATGTTGAAGGCGATGGTAAAAAAGAGGATATAAACGCCGTTCTGCCCGATACCCCTACCACTGTATACCATGAAATCATTCTCACTTCAGGCGAGCAGTACACTATCATGCCTGAGACCCTGCATTGGTTTCAGTCGGGAAAAGAAGGCGCGGTAATTTCGGAATTTTCCACTACCAGCACTGATGAAACAGATGTATTTACGGATAGAAAAATAAAAAGAGCTACAATAATTGAGGAGTGAAACATTATGGAAAAGAAAAAGTTTGTTTTCGGTACACAGTATCTCAGAGGCGCCTCTCCCGAACGCGATGTATGGGAAAAGGATCTGTACAACATAAGAAAAAACGGTTTTAATACCATAAGAGCCTGGCTTGTATGGAATACCATTGAACGCAGTGAAGGGGTTTTTGATTACGATTATCTTTCAACCTTTCTTGAACTTGCCAAGAAAAATGACCTTGAGGTGGGGCTTCTTTTCCACATGCATGCATGTCCCGAATGGGCAGTGAAAAAGTACCCTCATTACTTTTATGAGGATGAAAGACAAATTCCATTCCAGCCCGCTGTGCGTCCAAACACACCCGGTGGAGGCTGGCCGGGACTTTGCTTTGACAATCCCGAGGTTCGTGAGATTGAGCGCAGATTCATAGAAGGTGTTATTGCTGAAACTAAAAAGCATGACTGTGTTTCCTTCTACGAGCCCATGAATGAGCCGCATCAGTGGAATAATTACGTAAACCCCTATGCATCTATTACATGCTATTGCGATGCCAGTGTAAAGCGTTTCCGTGAATGGCTGGCTAAAAAGTATAGTGACATAAAAACGCTCAATGACAGTTGGGGACACTTTTACAACGATTTTGACGAAATACGTCCTCCGCGCTGGACTCCTTCGTTTGCCGACTATGCGGATTTCCGTCTGTTCACAATTGACAATATACGCGATGAAATAAAATACCGCTCCGAAATAATTAAAAGTTGTGATAACAAGCCTGTTATCGCACACGCCTGGGGCGGTGGCTCCGTCACCTGCGCAAACCTTGGCGGAATGGCATTTGACGACTGGAAAAATGCTCAGGTATTTGATAAATGGGGGTACAGTGCATTTCCAAAAGCCGCGTCGGACTGTGCCACACTGGGAATGGGCTGTGATGCCACAAGATGCGCTGCCGGCGGCAAAGAGTTCTGGCAATCCGAACTGACCGCGGGATCAAACGGCACAGGACTTAGTATAACAGGCAGAGTTGACGTAAATACATTCGACAAATTCTGTCTTGAATCAATACGCCACGGTGCAACAGGTCTGTTGTACTGGCAGTATCGCAGTGAAAGATTCGGAAATGAATGGGGCGGATATTCCTTCACGGATTACAACGGAGATGCAACCGAGCTTTCCGAAAGAGCAGGAGAGCTTTGCCGTGCGGTTACTGCGCATGAAGATTATTTTTTAAACGGCACACAAAAGCCGGCAGAGGTAGCACTTGTATTCAGCTTACGTTCATTTCTTGCCGACTGGGCTAACACACAAGAAAGAAAAAACAAATTTGCAGTTGACAGCATAAGCGGTTATTACAAAATTTTCTGGGAAGAAAATATTACCGCAGATATTATTCACGAGTCATTCGCACCCGAGCTGTCGCGTTACAAACTTATTATACTCCCCTCACCCTATGCAATTTCCGAGTCATTTTCCGCAAAACTCAAGGAATATATAAAAAACGGCGGAACAGTCATTTCCGACCCGTTCTACGGTGCTTTTGAGGAAACCTTCAAACGTTCTTACCACATTCCCGGTCACGGCTTTGAAGAAGTGTTCGGCTGTACGGCAAGGGATATGAGACAGCGTAAAGAGGTCACATTGACCGACGGGAAAGAAAGCTATACGCTTAAAGGCACACAGCAATTTGAGGTGTTTAAGGTGCCGGATGGCAACGTACTTTACACCACAACAAACGGTGAACCTGCCATCATTTCCAACAAATTCGGAAAAGGAAGAGCGATTATTTCAGCGACAAATCTTGGGCTTAGTTATTCCGACCGTTCACTTATTGCAGATGACATTCACAGCTATGATACAGCCAACAAAAGTATTTTTGCAAGGGATTTTGTGCTTAAGGTCGCAAACGAAGCGGGAGTGACACCCAACATTTGTACAGCCAACGGTGTAAAGGTGTCTGTTATTCGCGGACAAAACGGCCTTTCCTATATGGCCATTCTTATAAACAGCACCCTCGAGGAAGCAACAGGCACTATTGAAATAGGCGAAAAAATTTCCGATGTACGCGTTATTTTCGGCAATGCTGTATGCAAAGCGACAAAAAGCGGAATTGATTTTTCGCTCAATCCGGAGGAATCCTGCATAATGGTACTTGAAAAATAATTACAATGCGATTTAAAAGCAAATTCCCGTTTCCTTTCGGAAACGGGAATTTCGGACCATAAGGTTTTTAGGTGAAAATGTTATGATTTTTTCTTTTTAGTATCGTAAATTATCATTCCGGCTACATTCACTGCAAGTTGAACTGCGTGAGTCAAAAGCGGAGCATACGACGGTTTCAGCAAATCATAGATAACAAGAAACAGCAGATTGAAAAGACTGCACAATCGATAATTTTTTCCGTTCTTCTGAACGATGGAAAGTACAAAAAGCATAGAGGTAGCTATAACAATAAGGTCTACAAGTTCCGAAAGAATAACAATATTTATAATAACAAAGGTTGCGGCGTACGCGACTATCAGCCACATCGGAAGCTTTTTTTCTTTGGATTCAAAAAAGTAGTTGATGATTGTGAATAACGATGCTATATAACCGGTCAACGCACCGTTGAGCGAGCCGGAGATAAGGTAGCTTGTAGACAAAAGCGCATTACCCAAAAACACGAGAATCAGAATAATTTTCATGTTTTTGCCTTTTATAAGAGACGATGCCAGCATAACTGCAAGCGCTATGATGCTAAGTATGTAAGAAATTATTTCCATATATCCTCCATGTTTTGTTTCTTATCGAGAACAGTGAGTATTCTAACACATCCAAAGTAAAAAATCAACTATTATTGCAAATTTAAGCAAAATACAATATAACTTGGAAAATGAAGTGCGGGAATCCTGAACTTCATTTCGCTTTTATGCTTTTTTCTTTTTGGTATCGTGAATGATCATGCCAACCACATTGAATGCCAGCATTATCGCATGAGTAACCAGCGGTGCATAGGAGCCTTTGATTATATCATAGGATGACCACAGTATCATATTGATGAGCGTCCATATACGGTATTTTCTGCCGTTTTTCTGTCCGATGCACATTATGAACGTGAGAGAAGCGATAATAGCCATGATATCCACAAATTCTGTGAAAACCATAAGGTTTATAACCACAAATGCCGCAGAATATGCAATTATGAGCCAGATGGGGAGCTTCTTATTTTTGGATTCAAAAAAGTAATTGATGATTGTTTGTGCCGCTCCTATGTAGCAGGACGCCGCGCCATTGGCATTTTGGTCTATAAGATAGCTTGTAGCCACCAGAGTATTGCCCAGAAATACCAAAACAAGTATCTTGCGCATATTCTTTCCCTTCAAAAGGGATGCCGTTATCATACTTATGAGACCCGTAATGCTGAGAACAAATGAAAGAACTGCCATTATTACCTCCTGCGATGTGACAATGATTAAAGCCGTGTGCCAAATTTATTAAATTTTCATTTACCGGGCACACGTCCGGTATTATATCACAAAATGACATACAATGCAATACTTTGAAGCAAAAAAACGAATTATGTTTTTTTATGAATTTACAAAAACACGCTGTTCTGCATACCATAACTATACAGGAGTTCATCCTGACAAAAAACAAAAGGAGGAAATCTATGGCAACATTCTTTAACCAGGCAACCCTGTCATACAGCGGTGGAACTGTCAATTCAAATGTGACCTCAGGCGAAATAATTGAAGTTCTGTCCGCTTCAAAAACCGCCGTTACAGGCGAATACACCCAAGGCTCCGAAATCACATATGCAATAAATATAGCGAATTCCGGTGCATCTCCCATAAACGGTCTTACCGTCACCGACAATCTTGGTGAATACACTGCGGGGGCTTTAACACTGTACCCAATGGACTACATAAACGGATCAGTAAAATATTTTGCTGACGGAATTTTGCAGCCCGCTCCCGCAGTAATCGCAGGTCCGCCTCTTGTAATCACAGGTATAAGCATACCCGCAAACGGAGTTGCAACAATTTTGTATACAGCTGTTGTCAACAGCACCGCCTCTCCCCTTGCCGACGGAACAATACTTAACACCGCGGTCATAAGCGGAGCGGGTATTACCGACATCACAGTTAACGAAACTGTTACATCCGACAATGCGCCCGACCTTACCATCGCAAAATCCGTATCCCCTGCCGTCGTTACCGAAAACGGACGGATAACATACACTTTTGTTATTCAGAATACCGGCAATACTCCTGCTGTGACAACCGACAACATAGTAATAACCGACACCTTTGACCCCATTCTGAGCGATATAAGTGTAACCTATAACGGCACCGTTCTGACTGAACCCGACGGATACACATATAACCCGGCAACAGGAGACTTTGCCACCCAGCCCGGTGCAGTAACCGTCCCCGGGGCAACTTACACTCAGAATCCCGCAACCGGAATCTGGACTGTAACCCCAGGTGTAGCTACACTCACCGTAAGCGGAAATATCTGATTTTTTCGAGCTAAAAAGTTTTTTACGCAGCAAATCCCCGCTTTTTTTACATAAAAAGCGGGGATTTTTAACTTGGGAATTCTGCACATATCAGGTGTTTTTCATGATAACAGAGCCGACACATTCACTTACATGCTCGCAGGCATCGATGCATGCCTCGAAGCAATCAAACATTTCTCGCCATGCAATGGTAGTGAGCACATCGCCCGGGTTCACCATCAATTCGTGAACAGAAGAAATATAAAGTCTGTCGCACTCCTCCTCCACATCGTTAAGCTCTACTATAAGTGAATGTATTTTTTTGGATTTTTTAAAGTTCTCAAATTCAGCCATCATTTCACAAAGTATCTGACACGACTTCACTATATTCTCCGCAAAAACGATCGCCGACGGGTTAATTACGGTAATATTGTTCATATAAAGCTTTTGCAGTAAATCCTCTATGTTGTCAGTAACATTATCAAGGTCATTGCTCAGCAAATCCAGGTCCTCACGGTCAACGGGTGTAACAAATGCTTTCGCCAGCGCATCACCCATTTCATGCTTTTTTGCGTCTGCGCCATGCTCGATTTCGTGCATTTCCTTAAGCATGTCACCAAGGTTATCGGGATTATAATTTTTAAGACAGTCCAGCAGATAGTCTGCTGCTTTCTTTGAAAGCGTCACACACTCCAAAAAATTTTCAAAATAAAACTTATCACCTTTTGCCATTTTATAACTTCCTTTCAATTACGTGAATAACATCATAAATATTTTAGTCATAACAAAACCCACAAGCCCACATCCGGGGAAGGTAAGTACCCATGTAAGCACCATTTCCTTTACAACACCGAAGTTGATTGCGGAAACTCTTTTAACGGCACCCACACCCATGATCGATGTAGTTTTAGCATGAGTGGTAGAAACAGGAAGACTAAACACAGAACAGAACAACAATGACAATGCCGCAGCTATATCAGCTGAAAATCCCTGGTATTTTTCAAGCTTTACCATATCCATACCAACAGATTTAATGATTTTCTTGCCACCCATCGCCGTGCCCAGTGCCATGACAACCGAGCATATAATCATAAGCCATACTGGAATGCTTATATCTGACGGTAGCGCCTGATCCTTGGACATATATACACAAAGGAGTATAACGCCCATAAATTTCTGCCCGTCCTGAGCGCCGTGCATAAACGCCATGGCGGCGGCACCGCCGATCTGTGCTCCGCGGAAAAACGGTTCTGTTTTACAACGGTTTGCCTTATAAAAAATCAAAGAAACAAGCTTACACACAAGCCAGCCCAGTCCAAATCCGAGAACAACGGAAATTCCTATACCGTAAATTACCTTTATCCACTCAGCACCGTTTACACCCTCAAAGCTGCCGCGAAGAGCTATTGCACTTCCCGTAAGTCCTGCAATAAGCGCATGACTTTCACTGGTGGGAATTCCGAACACCCACGCCAATGTAGCCCATAGAACGATAGCGAACAGTGCCGCGCTGAGAGCTATTATTGCCTTGTCGGGGTCGGAGCCGAAATCAACCATCTTTGTAATGGTTTCCGCAACAGTGGCATTGAGCAGTGTCATTACAAAGACACCCAGGAAATTGAACACTGCTGCCATGATAACAGCCAGGCGCGGAGACATACATCTTGTAACCACGCATGTTGCTATTGCGTTTGGGGCATCCGTCCAACCATTTACAAGTATAACACCAAGTGTAAGTGTTACTGCAATAAGCAAAAGCGGATTGTTGGTCATCTGAAGCCAAAATGATAAAACTGAATCCATATATAACCTCTTTCGATTGTAGCTTTGTCCGATACATTATAACACTTTTTCAGACACAATTCAAGTTATTTTACTTAAGTTTTACACCATATACCAACCATAAACAGAAAAAGCGCATCTGTATTTCAGATGTGTTTTTTGGGGTATGAGCTGTACGAAAAAGCTGTTTTTATCGGTTTTGCGTGTGACCGGACTATCGCATTTTAGCTGAATATCGGCAATTGCCGATGTGAAGTGAACCTCACGCGCCAAAGGTGCACCTGATTGAAAACCCGACAAGTCGGAACTTGTCGGGTTTTATGGCACTAACGGTCAATTTTCACACGAACAAATCTGCAGTGCAAAGTGCAAAAAATTATTTCACAGTGAACTTTTATTATCCTATTGACATTTTCACAAAAATATAGTATAATCATTCATACTAATCATACAAAGGAGAACTGGCTATGAATATACACGAAGGTAAATATGCATGGATGGTCAAAATAGGAGAAAAGGGACAGTTTGTTATCCCTAAAGAAGCAAGAGAAATGTTTGATTTTCAGCCGGGAGATGAGATTTTGGTTCTCGGTGACACCAACCGAGGAATTGCAATTCTTCCCAAAGCAAAACAACAAGATACTATCAAACAAGTTTTTTCTAAAATAGAGGAATAAAATATGAGTAAAATAGTTTTCTTTTGTATTCCCGCGCATGGACATACTAACCCCACTCTTGGTGTTGTCAAGGAACTCGTTTCTCGCGGGCACAAGGTATGGTATTATTCATATAACATTATGCGTGAAAAAATCGAGTCGGCAGGTGCAACATTTATATCCTGCGATGATTATGATACGGAGCAAAACTTAAGTGCCAAAGACGCTACCCGTGTAGGAAAAGACCTGTCATTCTCTACAAAGATACTGGTAGACACCACATTGGCTCTTGATGACAAGGTTTGTGAGGAAATGTCAGAGCTTAAGCCTGACTTAATTGTTGCAGATTCTATGGCATTATGGGGAAAAGTCGTTGCACTAAAGCTTGGTATTCCTTTTGTTTCATCAACAACAACCTTTGCATTTAATAAGCATTCAGCAAAGATTATGAAACAAGGTCTTGGAGATTTGTTAAAGATGCTTTTCGCTATGCCAAAAACATCTAAACAAGTCAAAAGACTAAGGGATAAAGGGTATCCCGTAAATAGTATTCTTGATATTATCGGCAATGACGATAGCACACATACTATTGTATATACTTCTCCTGAAATTCAACCTTGTTCAGAGACTTTTTCGGAAAAGTACGCATTTGTCGGACCTTCAATTCGCCCTGCAACAGAGAAAATAGAAAAAAAGATGGATAAACTTATTTATATATCCATGGGAACTGTAAATAATGATATGATGGCTTTTTACAAAAGCTGTATATCAGCTTTAACAAATACAGATTATCAGGTAATAATGTCTGTAGGTAATTTAGTGTCTGTCGAGGAGTTTGGAGAGTTACCGGAAAACATATCAATTTATTCATATGTTGACCAAATTGCCGTTTTGGAAAAAGCAGATGTCTTTGTATCACACTGCGGAATGAACAGTGTCAATGAAAGTTTATATTTTGAAGTTCCACTCGTTATGCTACCACAAACATCGGAGCAAAAAGGTGTTGCCGAGCGAGTCAATCAGCTTGGCGCAGGAATAAAAATCGATAAATCAGACAAAGCATCCATTTTGAGTGCAATAAATAAAATACTTAATGATGGTATGTATAAGCAAAATGCCAAAAAGATTTCAGATGGATTAAAAAACTCTTCGGGTGCAAAAGGCGCTGCAGACAAAATTATACAGGTTTGTGAAAGTAATTAGTCCATCGAACTTAACAGCGAACAAAATGCACCTCTCGTTTCACTACAAAACTTTTCTCGGTGCATTTTTGTTTAGAAAAGTTTCGTAGTGATTTATGAGTGATAACAGACATTAAAAAATTATTTTTTACCCATTATACAATTCAATAAAAACTTTACTTTTATATAAATCCCTTTATTTCTGCGGTTTTGAGCAAAAAAACAAGCGTAACTTTGTATCAAAGTTACGCTTATTCTATGGTGCGAGTGTTCATAACGTGTAAAACTCGGACGCGAGAACAAAAATACAAAATAGAAAAGAACCTCGTACGCGATAATGCGTGTCGAAGCTCTCGACTGGCAGGGGTAGAAGGACTCGAACCCTCAAGAACGGTTTTGGAGGTCATGTCAAATTAAAAAGACCGTCAAAATTGTTCCCACCGCTCCGCCGTTTGTGCTACTTGCTCTTTTGAACCTTATGCCGTTTGATGCTTTATTGATGCTATTGAAAAACCTCTGCAAATTTGATGCCCAACAAAAACTATATCAAAAAATGATACACCTTAAACAAAGAAAAAACAGCTTTTTCGAATAATATACCTTAAATTGCTAAAAATAAAGATAGAATATTGCAATTGGAGGTAATAATATGTTTAAACATGAAAAAATGCTTTTTCATCCGGTAGAAGTTGAAAGACAAAATCCACAGTACGCCGTACTGCTCCAGGAACAACTCGGCGGCGGAAATGGTGAACTGAAAGCAGCTATGCAATATATGTCGCAGAGTTTTCGTATCAAGGATCCCGAAATTAAGGATTTATTTTTGGATATAGCTGCAGAAGAACTTGGACATATGGAAATGGTTGCACAAACCATCAATTTACTCAACGGTCATGATGTAGATGCAACTAAGGTACAAGCAGGCGAAATACAATCCCATGTTCTTTTGGGACTTAATCCCGGTCTTATAA